>JBNJGZ010000072.1:0-10976 GCA_051748065.1 Bacteroidota bacterium | reverse complement strand
AGTAAGGTAATTGAAAAATATAAAGGCCGTTTGCAGGGGCTGTTTTCCCCAAAATCAAAAAGCATTTATCATCCGGCCAACCGGGAAGCTATGGCTGAGCTTCTGAATAAAAGATAGAACAGAAAAAAATTAATTACCTGCGTCGTATTGGCGGTACATACCTTTTAGCCCGTCTTTTTGGATTAAAGCCTAAGTTGTATATAAATGTGATTGAACCGTAAAAATAACTGTCATTGGCATTATTCATTTCATTTTTTACCCAATCTCCATCAGCGTTTTGATGAAAAGCCAAATAACCATCAATTTTATCGTGCGTTGTGTAATATGCCATTCCCTCTGCAATAAGCTCAATGTGTTGTGTAAAATGGAATTTTACACCCATGCCTAAAGGAAATATGGGGGTGTTCATTGCGAAATCGCTATTTTCACTCAGTGCAGTTTCAAAATTGTTGTCTCTGGTAACCTCTTCTCCATCAATATTTGTAATTGTTCCATCATCATTGAACTGATATGGATCTCCATTTTCATCTTTTATGTTATAATAAGTATCGAAAAGCATAAAACCTACACCGGCTGTCAGAAATGGTGAGGCAATTGTGGTGGTATTCAGCTTTAAAATATTATCAAAGTGGTATCTTACATTTACGTGTCCCTGGCCGAAGTAACTCTCAAAGTCATTGGAAGCGACTTGACCATCATAAGTTTCTGCTAAAATTCCTCCTCCAAGATTCAGTTCTATACCGAAACTTCGACTTAAACGGTAATCAACTTTAATATTTGCTGCCGGACGAATTTCTCCGTTGGCTCTGCTACCAAGATCACCGAAGAACTGTGTTGCCCCTACCCCTAAACCGATACCGGGTTTCTTTTTTAGGGGGTTATTGCGATAATAACTTCGTTTACCATTACCAAATTGGGCAAAGACAGTTACAGAAAATAATACTAATAACAGGAGGATAGTAAATTTTTTAATCATTATTTCCACATTTTAAACAGTATGAAAAATATATTCTTTCAAAAGATCATTCAAATATAATAACTTAAATCGTAAAAAACAATAAAAATAATTAAAAGTTTGGACGTAAAGAGTATTTTTTGTAAAAATTATTTATAGCTTCTACTGCTTCCTCGCCATTGTCAACTATTTGGATAATGTCCAAATCTTCGGGTTTAATATTTTTTTCTGCCAAAAGTTTGTTTTTGATCCAGTCGATCAGGTCACACCAGTAATCTTTAACGACGAGTATGATCGGGAAATGAACCATTTTTTGTGTCTGAATAAGGGTGATGGCTTCAAAAAGCTCATCTAATGTTCCAAAACCTCCCGGCATAACAATATAACCCTGTGAATATTTCATGAACATCACCTTACGAACGAAAAAATAATCGAACGTAAATAATTTGTCCGGATCAATAAATTTATTGGAGGTTTGCTCAAATGGCAATGCAATATTCATTCCTACGGACTTCCCGTTCCCTCGCGAAGCTCCTTTATTGGCTGCTTCCATTATTCCCGGGCCGCCGCCGGTAATTACGCCAAAACCGCTTTTCGTTAGTTTAAACGCGATATCCTCTGCCATTTTGTAATATTTATGCTGGGGCTTTGTCCGGGCAGAACCAAAAACCGAAACACACGGACCGATCCGGGCTAACTTTTCAAATCCGCTTACTACTTCGGAGATGATCTTAAATATTTGCCAGGAATCATTTGTCTTTATCTCATTCCAGTCTTTTGATGAAAATGCTTTGCGTATTTGTTCCTCTTCATTGAGGTCTTGATAATCTTCTGTTGCCATGCTTTTAAAATTAAACGATAACTGAAAAATAATAGTTAACCCATATTTGAAATGCGTTACACCACAAATTTAAATCCTTTTTTTATTCCTGTTAACCTATACTTTCAAAATCTTTTTCAAAAATTCTGCAGTATAACTATTCGGATTTTCTGCTACGGCTTCCGGTGTTCCTTCGGCAATAATTGCTCCTCCCCGGTTTCCACCTTCCGGGCCTAAGTCTGTGATGTGATCCGCCATTTTAATCACATCCATGTTATGTTCAATAATAATGACTGTATTGCCTTTGTCCACCAGCTTATTAATCACATTCATCAACACGCGGATATCTTCAAAGTGAAGGCCTGTAGTAGGTTCATCCAGGATATACAGTGTATTCCCTGTATTTTGTTTGGATAATTCCGTGGAAAGCTTCACCCGTTGAGCCTCACCTCCGGAAAGTGTTGTAGATTGTTGCCCTAAAGTAATGTAGCCGAGGCCTACGTCCTGTAAAGTTTTTAGTTTCTTTTTGATTTGCTGGATGCTGTCAAAAAACTCAACCGCCTGGTTGATAGTCATGTTTAGGACATCGTTTATAGACTTTCCTTTATATCGTACCTCAAGCGTTTCACGGTTGTAGCGTTTGCCATTGCAGGCTTCGCATGGCACATGAACATCAGGAAGGAAATTCATCTCAATAACCTTGATGCCGGCTCCTTTACACTCTTCGCAACGTCCGCCTTTGACGTTAAAGGAAAAGCGCCCTGCTTTATATCCGCGGATGCGCGATTCCGGCAGCTGAACAAACAAATTGCGAATAAGGCTGAAAACACCGGTGTAGGTGGCCGGGTTTGATCGTGGTGTCCTGCCAATAGGCGACTGATCGATCTCAATGACTTTGTCCAGATATTTCAATCCTTCTATGGATTGATAGGGCAATGGCTTGCGCTCCGCCCGGAAGAAATGATGATTTAACACGGGATACAAAGTGTCGTTAATCAGTGATGATTTTCCGCTTCCGGAAATCCCCGTCACACAAATTAGTTTGCCCAGCGGAATGTCTAAATCAACGTTGTTGAGGTTGTTTCCACTGGCCTTTTTCAGTTTTAACGTTTTTCCCGTTCCCTCTCGTCGCTTTTCGGGCACCTGAATTTTTTTCCGGCTACTCAGATAGTCTCCGGTAAAAGTTTTCGCTTTTTCAATTTCTTCCGGTGTTCCTGTTGCAACAATTTCCCCGCCCAGGCGCCCGGCTCCCGGACCAATGTCAGCAACAAAATCGGCGGAACGGATCATTTCTTCGTCATGTTCCACGACAATTATCGAATTTCCTATATCTCTCAATCGTTTCAGCGAGTTGATTAGCCGGCGGTTATCGCGTTGATGCAGGCCAATGCTTGGCTCGTCAAGGATATATAAAACACCAACAAGCTGGGAGCCGATCTGCGTGCCCAGGCGTATGCGCTGGGACTCGCCGCCACTTAAGCTTCGGGCAGGGCGGTTTAACGAAAGGTAATCAATACCGACATCCAGCAAAAACTGAATACGCGTATTGATCTCTCGTAAAATCTCATGGGCGATTGTTAGTTGACGCTCTTCGAGTTTTTCAGGAAGTTCGTCCGTCCATTGCTGCAGTTCATTCAGATCCATATTGGCTATTTCGCCAATATTTTTCTGGTCAATCTTAAAATGGAGCGCTTCTTTCTTTAACCGGTATCCCTTGCAGGTTGGACATTCAATTTGGTTCATAAAGCTTTTTGCCCATTTGCGGACGTTACGCGGCGCTTCCTCACTATTTTGATTCAGGATAAAATTGACAATACCTTCAAAATTAAGCTCATAGGCCGAAGTAACTCCGAGATAGTCATTTTTGACTTTCAACGGTTTACCGGAACCATAAAGGATAACATCCATTGCCTTTTTGGGGATATCAGCTATTGGAGTGTCCAGGTCAAACTTATATTGTGCGGCAATAGTTTCCAGTTGCCGGAATATCCAGGAGTTTTTATGTTTTCCGATAGGTGCCAGACCACCCTGGCTTAAACTAAGCTTGTTGTCGGGGATGATAAGGTTAATATTAATGTCAGAGATACTTCCCAGCCCGTTGCATTGAGGACATGCGCCATACGGAGAGTTGAAAGAAAAGGTGTTGGGCTCCGGAGGTTCATAAGAAATACCGGAGTCTACGCACATAAGCGAACGGCTGAACTGCTTTATATCTCCTGTTTCATAGTTCATTACCATAACCAGTCCGCGGCTATGCTTCATTGCCAGTTCGATGGCTTTTTTAGTGCGTTGACGGTCTTTGTCCCGGACCTTTATTCTATCGATAACGATTTCAATATCATGTATCTGGTAGCGATCGGCGCGCATGCCAAAGGTGATGTCACGGATTTCGCCGTCTAAGCGGACTTTCGTGAATCCCTGTTTTCTGATGGTATCAAATAATTCACGGTAATGCCCTTTGCGTCCTTTGATAACAGGAGCTAAAATGACAACTTTCTTTTCATCAAATTGCTCATGGATTAAATTAATAATTTGATCTTCGGTATATTGAACCATCTTTTTGCCGGTAACATAGGAATAAGCTTCCCCAATCCTGGCATAGAGAAGTCGCAAAAAGTCATAAATCTCCGTGACCGTGCCTACTGTAGATCGTGGGTTTTTACTGGTGGTCTTTTGTTCTATTGAGATTACAGGACTTAGGCCGGTGATCTTATCTACATCGGGACGCTCCATATTTCCCATGAAATGGCGGGCATAAGCCGAAAAAGTTTCCATATAACGGCGTTGCCCTTCGGCATAAATAGTGTCAAAGGCCAGAGAGGATTTTCCACTTCCACTAAGTCCGGTAACGACAGAAAGTTTGTTTCTTGGTATGGTTATATCCAGGTTTTTAAGGTTGTGTACGCGGGCACCTAAAACCCGCAGTTGTTCCTCAGCTTCTTCAAAGTTTTGATTCTCTTCGCCTTCTAATTGATCTTCAATTCTAACGATCTCTTCCTTCATATTGTATCCGTTTCCTTTTTTTCCAACACCTTACTGGTAAATTTGTTTTATTAGAAGTGTGTCGTTGAAAACTTGCTGGTCATTTTTATAAGGGGACATTATTGTGCTGTAGTTCAATCCGCTTTCCTTTGGCAAAGTAATATCATAAGTTTTTTCATCGGAATTAGGCAACTCATCCGACCGGAGCCAGGGATTGAGTAATTTCAATATTTTGTATGGTATCTCTTGTTCCTGAGCAAATGTTACTAAATCAATATCACTGGAATCCACCTTAGCTTCATAGGTGTTCAGCGGAGGATAAAAATCTTCCTTTCTGAAATAAAAGCCGTATTGTGTAGGATTTTCATAAATCGTTTTAACAGCAAGTATTCGATAGACATAACGTGCGGTTTCCGGATTTAAGTACATGTCATAATATTCTTCGGTTTTTTGTTCCATGATCCTGCGTGATGTAGCGGCTCTTCCCATATTATAAGCTGCTGCTGCCATTGTCCAGGTGCCGAACTTATTTTTAGCTTTTCTCAGATATTTGCATGCCGCTTCAGTGGCTTTGGCCAGATGATATCGCTCATCTACCTGATTGTTGATTTCCAGACCGTAATCTTTACCAGTACCTTTCATAATTTGCCAAATACCCGTAGCTCCGGCTGGAGAAACTACGTTTTGTAATCCGCTTTCAATCATAGCCAGATAGCGGAAATCTTTCGGGATGTTATTTTTTTCAAGGATGCTGTCTATGACGGGAAAATATCGAAAAGCGCGTTTAAACATTAATTGCGTATTGGAATGCCAGTACGAATTAACAGTTAATTCCCGGTCCAGACTCTCGCGAACATCAAAGCGGTCTACAGGGACATCTTCACCTGCAAATGAGATCTGAGCAGGAACTTTGGCAGCAAATATTTTATAATGATGCTGAAAAGCCTTGCGATAATCATCTTCTGTTAACTTTTCTTTCTCTTCCGCTGAAAAGATAAACAGATATACAAATAATCCTGAGAGGATCAGCAGCCAAACGAATATTAATGGGTTTTTTGGTTTCATGTGATTAAAATTTTGTTCTGTGTTCCGTGTTCGTTGTTTGTCCGCTAATTTCCCTAATTACACACCAATTTTCGCGGATTTAGTATATTCTTATTCGCAAATGTAATTCATAATTCGTAATTCGTAATTCAAGATATCCATCACCGCACTCTTGCATAAACGCCAACTTACCGCTTCGCGTCATTTATCCGTCTTCGACGGATGTCATTTGTAGTTTACCTTGTGAAACCTTTTTCTGTTTCACCAAGGTCATTTGCGCTTTGCGCGTCATTTTGCTTTACTATATTCTAAGTCATTTACATCATGGCTTTCTGAGACGCTTATATTTGACAGCAGCCGGACACAGAAGTATAGAAAATGACCATTAATGACTACCAATGACTACTAATGACAATAAATGACATTGTTTTCTTTGCATTATCCAACTCGTCCAGCCCTTTAATCATTCTCCTGTGTGTCGAAAAAATTGTCGCCATGTATATTAAAGTTCATGTGCAATTCATTTAAAAGTTTTCTTGTTAACTAATCCTGCTTGCCAGATACCTGTTTATGGTTGATATTTAAAGGGTGAATCAAAATCCGCAAACCGTGGAGAGCTCTGATCTTTTTCTGACAAAACAGGATTTTCTAATTGCCAGTCAATATTAAGATCGGGATCATTCCAGAGTATGCTTCCTTCGGACTCTTTGTTATAATAATCGGTGCATTTGTAGAAGAAGATGGTTTCGTCTTCCAGTGTGGCAAATCCATGAGCAAATCCGGGAGGGATCCAGAACATGCGTTTGTTTTCTTCACTGATCTCCACAGCGTGATATTTTCCGAATGTGGGACTTCCTTTGCGAATATCCACAGCTACATCCAGCACACGGCCTTTGATCACGCGAACCAGTTTGCCCTGAGCAAAAGGAGGCTTTTGAAAATGCAGTCCGCGAAGGACACCCTTTTGTGATTTGGATTCGTTATCCTGCACAAAAGTCAAATCCAATCCTGCCTCACGTAACTTTTTTTGATTGTGCGCTTCAAAAAAATAACCCCTTTCGTCTTTAAAAACAACCGGTTCAACGATAAAAAGGTCTGGTATGTCGGTTTTATGTATTTTCATGGTTTCTTGATTTTAAAAGCCGTTAAAGTTATAAAATACTATTCGATTCAGGAAGAATTTTTTTAAGGAATGTATCATATGACTAATTTTGATAAATAATTGTTAATCAGAATTAATGAAAGATGTTTTAATCATTGTAGAGTCCGGTCTAAAAAGGTTACATTTGATTTTCATCGGCTTTTTACCCCGATCCGCCAAATGCGGATGAAGCCGCTGAAAATCAGCCTCCCTTAAGGGTTGGGGTAAAGCTGATTTTTAGCGGCTGTGATAAATTTAGTGTTTTTAGACCGGACTCATTGTAAGAAAATAAATATTGCTTATATAAAATCCGTATTCTCCTTACTAATTCCCCGCTTGAAGGATTGTTCCTCAGTGCGGCTGAATTCTTGTTCAGGGTACCAAAGGACGCGCCAGCCGGAAAAAAGCCACATTATAAACAAACACCGAATAAAACAAGTGTTCCCTATCGCTAAACCAAAAGCCTATTCCCAAAATGGGAATATTAAATAAAATTCTTTTTATGGCTTTAAAAAAAACACTAATTTTGAAGCAAAATTAATTCGGTGTTATGTTTACCCCGTCATAATTATGCGGGGAAATTCATATGCAGTAGCCTAACTTTAATCATTCTCCTGGTGCTTAAAGCAAACATGGAAGTTTCATAAACAACCTTGTGAAACCTGGCAAGAAATTACTTTTAGAATTTATGACACTAGTAAAAAAACTCTTTATCGTCCTTTTATTGATATCATTTTCAATGACTGTTTTTGGACAGGTCTATGGGAAAAAAAATTACACTCGCAACAATCCGGTAAAGAAAAAACCCGGTATTGGGTTAGGAGGTGGAGCTACCTATTTTTTGGGCGATATGGGGAGTAAAGCTAAGGGAGTCTTTCGACCAGCAGCAACATTAAAACTGGATTACCATTTAACCCATAGTTTTGCCATTGAATTCAATATTGGTGCAGGTAAATTAGCAGAACAATACCAAGGTCAACTTGTCGCTAACGATTTTGAAAGTAAAATTACTTTTTCCCATCTTAATATGCGTTTCCATTTTGACAGAATTTTCAATCTGGAGCCTTCTGCGATCACTTCACCTTTTCTTACCACCGGCATTGGTTTTATGCTTTTTGAATCGTATGTAAATATTAAAGATAAAAACGGAGATCCTTACAATTTCCATAAAGATGGCTTAATCACTAATATAGACGGAGAAGAAATCTCAAGAGATGCTGAGTTTGAAACCCCCATAAATGGGGATAAGGATTATGCCAACAACACTCCGGTTTTCCCTGTCGGCGGCGGTGTGAAATTTTATTTCTCAGAACATATAGAACTTATTGCAGAAGGAATATTATTTTTTACCACCCACGATCACATAGAAGGCTACGCAGGTTATTATAAAGACGATGAGGATAATTGGCAACGAAAAGACACGAATACTAATAATGATACGTTCTTTTACAGTTCACTTACTTTTATTTATAATTTAGGCTATTCCGATAACCGGGCTCAAAGATTTGTGCCTCCGATAATCCGTTAATCAAACTTTCAAGTATTATTCTGAATTTCTTCCGGTTTATAAGTTAAATGTTGGTGTCCCGGTTTTAATATATTTCCGGGATTATAGAAACATAATGATATTTATTTTGTTTTACTTATTAGAAAAGTATGATTTTATGGTTACATTTTCCTTTGTTTCTATTCCCTTGTGCTTTTAGATAAATGTATTTTGTCATTTTAAGAACTTTATATATTTAATCGAATTAAACGGGTATTACCTGGCTTTATTTAAAAGATGATCCCCTTATACTGTAGCTTAACTTTAATTATCCTTTTAGTACTTCTGACAAACATACTCGATACACTATTCGAAACTACTTTTATAATTTATGACACTAGTAAAAAAACTTTTTATACTCTTTTTATTTATATCATTTTCATCGACTGTTTCCGGGCAATCCAGCGGTAAGAAAAATTACGATCGCAACAATCCATTGAAGAAGAAACCCGGTATCGGGTTAGGAGGTGGAGCTACCTATTTTTTGGGCGATATGGGGAGTAAAGCTAAAGGAGCCTTTCGACCTGCAACAACACTAAAACTGGATTATCGTTTAAATCGTAGTTTTGCCATTGAGCTCAATATTGGCGCAGGTAAATTAGCAGAACGATACCAAGGTCAACTTGCTTCTAATGATTTTGAAAGTAATATTACTTTTTCCCATCTTAATATGCGCTTCCATTTTGACAGAATTTTCAATCTGGAGCCTTCTGCGATCACTTCACCTTTTCTTACCACCGGCATTGGCTTCATGCTTTTTGAATCGTATGTAAATATTAAAGATAAAAACGGAGATACTTACCAATTCCATAAAGATGGCTTAATCACTAATATAGACGGAGAAGAAATCTCAAGAGATGCTGAGTTTGAAACCCCCATAAATGAGGATAAGAATTATGCCAACAACACTCCGGTTTTCCCTGTCGGCGGCGGTGTGAAATTTTATTTCTCAGAACATATAGAACTTATTGCAGAAGGAATATTATTTTTTACCACCCACGATCACATAGAAGGCTACGCAGGTTATTATAAAGACGATGAGGATAATTGGCAACGAAAAGACACGAATACTAATAATGATACGTTCTTTTACAGTTCACTTACTTTTATTTATAATTTAGGCTATTCCGATAACCGGGCTCAAAGATTTGTGCCTCCGATAATCCGTTAATCAAACTTTCAAGTATTATTCTGAATTTCTTCCGGTTTATAAGTTAAATGTTGGTGTCCCGGTTTTAATATATTTCCGGGATTATAGAAACATAATGATATTTATTTTGTTTTACTTATTAGAAAAGTATGATTTTATGGTTACATTTTCCTTTGTTTCTATTCCCTTGTGCTTTTAGATAAATGTATTTTGTCATTTTAAGAACTTTATATATTTAATCGAATTAAACGGGTATTACCTGGCTTTATTTAAAAGATGATCCCCTTATACTGTAGCTTAACTTTAATTATCCTTTTAGTACTTCTGACAAACATACTCGATACACTATTCGAAACTACTTTTATAATTTATGACACTAGTAAAAAAACTTTTTATACTCTTTTTATTTATATCATTTTCATCGACTGTTTCCGGGCAATCCAGCGGTAAGAAAAATTACGATCGCAACAATCCATTGAAGAAGAAACCCGGTATCGGGTTAGGAGGTGGAGCTACCTATTTTTTGGGCGATATGGGGAGTAAAGCTAAAGGAGCCTTTCGACCTGCAACAACACTAAAACTGGATTATCGTTTAAATCGTAGTTTTGCCATTGAGCTCAATATTGGCGCAGGTAAATTAGCAGAACGATACCAAGGTCAACTTGCTTCTAATGATTTTGAAAGTAATATTACTTTTTCCCATCTTAATATGCGCTTCCATTTTGACAGAATTTTCAATCTGGAGCCTTCTGCGATCACTTCACCTTTTCTTACCACCGGCATTGGCTTCATGCTTTTTGAATCGTATGTAAATATTAAAGATAAAAACGGAGATACTTACCAATTCCATAAAGATGGCTTAATCACTAATATAGACGGAGAAGAAATCTCAAGAGATGCTGAGTTTGAAACCCCCATAAATGAGGATAAGAATTATGCCAACAACACTCCGGTTTTCCCTGTCGGCGGCGGTGTGAAATTTTATTTATCAGAAAATATAGAACTTATTGCTGAAGGAATAATATTTCTTACCAACCACGATCACATAGAAGGCTACGCGGGTTATTATAAAGACGATGAGGGTAATTGGCAACGAAAAGATACGAACAACTATAATGACGCGTTCTTTTACAGTTCACTTGGTTTTATTTATAATTTTGGTTATCAATCGAACAAAAGAGCAAACAGGATTACCACACCTAATACACGGTAAAAATTTTATGTTTGTTTTTTCAATATCTCAGCCATAGCTTCCCGGTTGGCCGGATGATAAATGCTTTTTGATTTTGGGGAAAACAGCCCCTGCAAACGGCCTTTATATTTTTCAATTACCTTACT
>JBNJGZ010000071.1:0-11024 GCA_051748065.1 Bacteroidota bacterium | reverse complement strand
GAAGAGGCCATCAATTGATGGCCTCTTGCATAGTCCTGTATTATTTACTACCCCCCAATAGTTATATTTACAGGTTAGTTTTAAATATTATGTAATTTAATGAATTGTCTTTTTTTATGTTATTTTCATTTGCAAAAATAAAACATATCTTTAAACAAAACAACATTTACCCCAAAAAATGGACTTAGTTTTCCCATGATGGGAACAATTTTAAATTATGATATTGTTTTATATACTACTGGTTTGACTTATAAAATACAGACTAACTGTGTACTACAATACGCTTCACTGGTGTTCCTTTTAGCAATATAAAAAGCTGTTGATATATAAAAACAATTGTAAACTCAATTGATAATTGATCAAATATTCATTTATAAAAAAATGCTGAAAATACATTTGCTATTATTTCCTTTTGTAATCTTCAGCAAATAATAAATTCAGCATTCAGATAAAAACTCTGTTTTTTTACGCTATGTTTGGCGGTTATTAATCAAATATTTGATTATGTTATCCTTTACTCTATTTTCAACATCAATTGAAGCATCAGCTTTTTCGAATGTTTTCCCGGTAATTTTCTCATACAATTCAATATAACGTTCTGAAACACCATTTATGAATTCCTCGTTTAGTTCCGGGATTTTTTGTCCTTCATGGCCATGAAAACCTTTTTCAATAAGCCATGCGCGAACAAATTCTTTAGATAGCTGTCTTTGAGGTTCGCCTTTTTCAAAACGTTCCTGGTAACCCTCAAGGTAGAAATAACGGGAACTATCCGGAGTGTGAACTTCATCAATAAGGACGATTTCACCATCAACGGTTCCAAACTCGTACTTCGTGTCCACTAATATCAGGCCTTTATCTACGGCCATTTGGGTGCCTCTTTCAAACAGTTTATGTGTGTATTCTTCCAGTTTAGCATAGTCTCTTTCCGAAACAAGTCCTTGTTTAATTATCTCTTCCTTTGAAATATCTTCATCATGTCCTACATCGGCTTTGGTTGTGGGTGTAATTATAGGGTTGTCAAACTTTTGATTTTCTTTCATGCCGTCCGGTAACGGATTACCGCACAATTCGCGTTTTCCTGCTTTATATTCACGCCAGGCATGACCAGTCAGGTATCCACGAATAACCATTTCCACTTTAAAGGGGGTCGCTTTTTTTCCAACTGTAACCATAGGATCCGGAGTAGCTATTTTCCAGTTTGGCACAATATCCTTAGTGGCATCTAAAAAATCGGATGCAATCATGTTTAGCACCTGGCCTTTATATGGAACGCCTTGCGGAAGGACAACATCAAAAGCCGAAATACGATCCGTTACAACCACAACCAACTGATCTTCATCAATAGTATAAACGTCTCTTACTTTACCCTTATAAAAATCGGTTTGGCCGGGTAGTTCAAATTTTGTTTCAATTAAAGCATTTGCCATTTTTGTATGTTTTATGGATTATTATTTCTTGTTTTACTGACAACCTCATATCATTTATCCGAAGTAGAACGTTTTTGTTGTCTTTTTAAATCCTGATCTTGTTCATAAGCATTAATGATCTTTGTAACCAGTTTGTGACGGATAATATCCTGCGACCCGAGCATTATAAAATCAACTCCTGAAATATTATTTAGATGCTCTTTTGCATGGATCAGTCCTGAACGTTGATTTTTAGGAAGGTCAATCTGAGTAATATCACCGGTTACAAAAAACCGTGAGTACTCTCCCATTCTGGTAAGAAACATTTTAAGCTGGTTAATACTTGCATTCTGTGCTTCATCCAAAATAACGACTGCATCATTCAATGTACGCCCTCTCATAAATGCCAGAGGAGCAATTTCAATCGTTCCGTCTTCCAGATAGGTCAATAATTTTTGCGGGGGTAACATATCGCGGAGAGCATCGTAGAGAGGCTGCAGGTAAGGATCAAGCTTATCTCTAAGATCACCGGGCAGAAAACCTAAATTCTCGCCTGCTTCTACAGCCGGACGGGTCAATATAATCCGTTTGACTTCTTTATTTTTCAAAGCACGTACTGCTAAAGCCACAGCCGTGTATGTTTTACCGGTTCCAGCAGGACCTATCGCAAAAATCAAATCATTCTTATTAAAACTCTCAACCATTTTTTGTTGATTGATCGTGCGGGCCTTGATCACTTTTCCATGCCTTCCATGTAGGATGACATCTTTGGGTGTTTTGAACTCCTCGTCCAACGTTTCACTTTCACTTTCAAGCATACGGGCGATATCCGGTTTTAATAACCGGCCAAACTTTTCATAATAAAGCATTAAAAGACGTATCTTCTCCTCAAATTTAGCAGTCTCGGTTTCATCTCCGATAACTTTTATCTTACTTCCCCGGACACCTACTTTTAGTTTTGGAAAATATTTTTTTATGAGCTCCAGATTAGAATCGTTGACGCCAAAAAATTCTACCGGATTAATATCTTCCAGGATAATTTCTTTTTCACCCATATTTTATTATTTGTTGCAAAAGTATAAAAAATAAAAAATAGCAAAACCGACAACTCTGTTAAGTTTGAATTATACTTAAAAATATTTATGAAACCTCCATGTTTGCCTTAAGCACACAAGAAGTTGATTAAAGGGACTGGGCGATTTGGCGACGATGCGAACTGAGCGACTTAAGCGAACGAAGAGACGAAGAGAACTAAGTGACTGAAAGAAAAAGCGAACACATTCAATGAGACTCAGCTTTCGGAAACAGCCGGCAGGCGGAGAACCGAAAGATGTAAGTCGAATTAATCCCGATGAGCTGAGGTACGAAATCGGGAGAACAAAGAACAACTATTTAAACATATGAGTTAGTATATCTATTTATGCAGTCAATAGGATAAGACACATTAATATATTGTGACTAAAAAAATCTCAAAACAGAAAAACAGGAATAGCATACATCTTTTAATTGGAAAAGAATTCTTAATTTTGACCATTCATTTATCAGCTATGGCGATAATAACTTTAACAACAGATTGGGGGACGCGTGATTTTTTCAGTGGAGCATTCAAAGGTAAGCTTTTAGCATCTTTACCGGATGCTCAGATTGTAGACATTTCTCATGAAATAATCCCTTATAATATTGCGCAGGCAGCTTTTGTTTTGCGGCAGGCCTTTCATGAATTTCCGCCTGGCAGCATCCATGTTGCATCAGTAAATGCTACAGCTTCCAGAAATACTCCCCATGTCGTGGTGGAAAATGAAGACCAATATTTCATTGGAGCAGATAATGGATTGTTAAGTCTTTTGTTTGATAAAGCCCCATCAAAGATCATTGAAATTGATATTCCGCAGGACTCCCCCTACTTTATTTTTCCGGCTAGGGATATTTTTGTAAAAACAGCTGTTCACATAGCAAATGGCCGAGAAATAGAAGAATTAGGGTTCCCGCAAGAGCATCTAATGGATATTGTACCTTGGAAATCATCAACAGATAAAGACCCGGAAACCGGTAATGACCGTATTAGCGGACGTATTATTTATGTCGATAATTATGGCAATTGCCATACAAATATCCGGGAAGAAGAATTTATTCAAGTTCGTAAAAATCGTCCGTTTAATATTCATTTACCAGCTACTACTATAGAACAGGAAAAGCTTTATGATGCATATGACGAAGTAAGCGAAGGAAAAATGCTTGCAATTATATCCAGTACAGGATTTCTTCAGATAGCTATAAATCAGGGGCCTGCCAGTCAACTGTTAGGCCTGGAAGCATACGAATCAACAATTATTGTTGAATTTAAAGATTTTATCTAATTCTCGCTAATAAATTATCACATCAACGAAATTTACTACTTTTGCAACCGTTATAATAGCTAAAAATAACCTATATGTTTGCGGTTTTCAGAAAAGAAGTAAATTCCTTTTTAAGCTCCTTGATCGGCCAAATTACAATTATTGTTTTCTTGCTGATCAATGGACTTTTTTTATGGATTTTTCCGGCAGGTTTTAATATCCTGAATTATGGATATGCCACGCTGGACAATTTATTTATGCTTTCCCCTTTTGTGTTCCTGTTTTTGATACCCGCCGTGACCATGCGTACTTTCGCCGATGAGCGGAAAACAGGCACATTTGAAATAATTATGACTAGACCGGTAACCGACCTGCAGGTTATTACGGGGAAATACCTTGCCGGTGTTGTGCTGGTGATTTTGAGCATTCTCCCGACTTTAGTATACTTTTTCTCTGTATACCAATTAGGGTCACCGGTAGGAAACATTGACACGGGCGGAACATGGGGGTCTTTTATCGGACTGCTTTTCCTGGCTTCGGGTTTTGTTGCCATTGGAACGTTTTGTTCATCTTTAACAGAAAACAGTATTGTTTCATTTCTCCTTACGCTCTTAATAAGTGGTTTTTTCTATATTGGATTTGATTTTATCCATTCACTTTCAATCTTTGGGTCACTAGATTTGTTTATTAAATCCTTAGGAATCAACGCACATTATACTTCCATGAGCCGTGGTGTAATAGACACAAGAGATGTTTTATATTTCCTGAGCCTGATAGCCTTCTTTATTTTATTAACCAAAGTTTCACTTGAAAGTAGAAAATGGTAATTTATGAGCAACAAAAAAAATGTACGTAAACAGAATATTGTTCAGCTTTTGCTTGGTTTAGCCATTATCGTGCTGGTAAATATCATTGGCCAATATTTTTTTACACGTTTCGATTTAACGTCGGAAAAAAAATATACACTCTCCCAATCAACAAAAGAATTAGTCAAATCTTTTGATGATTACGTAACGTTTAAGGTATATTTAAAAGGCTCCTTCCCTGCCGGCTTTAAAAAGCTTCAACGAGAAACCCGCGAAATGCTGGATGAATTTCATGCTTACAACCCTAATATCAATTACGAGTTTATTAATCCTAATGAAGCCGTCGAAGACAAAGAAAACAGAAACAGTTTTTATGCTGAATTAAATCAAAAAGGATTAGAACCTACAACCATCCAGTCCCAGGAAAAAGGTCGTCAATCGCAACAAGTAATATTTCCAGGTGCTATAGTAACTTACAAGGCAAACCGTGAAGAGGCTGTAAATCTACTTGAGTCGCGTATGGATGCATCTTCCGAACAGCAAATCAATGAGTCTACACAGGCTTTAGAATATAACCTTGCCAGTGTGTTAATGAAATTAAAAAGCGCTAAAAAGGACAAAATCGCTTTTCTACATGGACACGGAGAGCTACCCAAAGAAAATTTAAACGGTGCTGAAAAAGTATTAAGTGAATTTTATGATGTCGATCATCTGGTTTTAGAAAATAAAGTTTATAGTCTTCTGAAACGCTCTGAGCCTGATTCTGCCGGCAATGTCAAAGTATACCCCAGGTATAAATCTTTAATTGTAGCGCAACCAACTCAGGCATTTACTGAAAAAGAAAAATTTTTCATTGATCAATATGTAATGCATGGAGGAAAAATAATGTGGCTGGTAGACCCTGTAGCCACCAACATGGACTCCCTGCAGACTCAAGCCAGAACCTTAGCCGTGCCTGCTGACTTAAATCTCGATGATATGTTTTTTAGATATGGCGTGCGCTTAAATAAGAATCTGGTTCAGGATATGCGATCAGCTAGTATTCCGGTAAACACACAACCCCAAGGCACAGAACCTAAGTTTGAACTGTTTCCCTGGCCGTATTTTCCAATTATATCACCACAAAATAATCATCCGGTCGTTAAAAATTTAAACGGTATTAAGGGAGAATTTGTCAGTACTTTGGATACTATAAGTGGTAATAATATTAATAAAACAATGCTGCTAAAAAGTTCTCAGTATTCGCGGGTTTTAAACACACCTCACGAAATAAACCTGAATATAATCAACAGGAACCCCCAGCGAAGTCAATATAACCACGGGAGTCAAAATATAGCTGTACTATTAGACGGTAAATTCCCTTCCTTATTTGAAAACCGCATTCCGCCGGAAATTAGTCAAAATAAAGCTATGGCTTTCCGTACCGAAAGTGAAGAAACTCAAATGATGGTGGTATCCGACGGGGACATTATAAAAAATGCAATTTCAATGAAAGAGGGCGAGCGCAAAAAGCTGCCATTAGGAGTGGATAAATATACAGGTCAGGAATATGGCAATGATGATTTTATCGTTAATGCCATAAACTATCTTTGTGATGACTCCGGTTTACTTAATGTAAGAAGTCGTGATTTGAAAATCAGGATGATGGACAGAGCTAAAGTTGAAGAAGAAAGGCTCATGTGGCAAATTATCAATGTTGTTCTTCCTGTATTGTTAATTTTGATCATGAGCTTTGTTTGGAACATAACCAGAAAAAGAAAATATGCAAAACCACATAAAAAATGAGTACGGTTAAAAAAGGCTAATATTGATTATTTTGGTAAAAAAAAATATATGACCCATACAAAATAAAAAATCATTTTTACTTGTATCGAAAACAAGTCAATCTATTTAAATAAAAAAACATGAACAATTTTTTGAAAAAGAACTGGATACTAATAACTTCGGCTTTTATTTTAGCTATAATTGCAGCAGGCTTATTGTTTAATCAAAGTAATACTACTATCACAGACAAAAACAGTGTTTTTGCCGTTGAGGATACTTCATCCATTACTAAGGTTTTTCTGGCTAAAAAAGACTCAGGCGAAGTTATACTTAACCGACAGGATAATAAATGGTATGTAAATGACGACTACAAAGCTTCTGATGAAGCTGTCAATATTTTGTTAGAAACTCTAAAGAAATTAGATGTCCAACGCCCCGTTGCTAAAAGTGAACATGATAATGTGGTGAAACGCTTATCTTCTATTGGTGTCAAAGTAGAAGTTTATCAACGTAAACCTTTATTCACTTTTTTAAATATTGATTTTTTTACAAAAGAACGACCAACCAAAGTGTTTTATGTAGGTGATGCAACAAAAAGCAATAGAGGAACATATATGGTCAAGCAGGATGCAGAGACACCTTTTGTAGTTTATATTCCGGGTTTCCGAGGATATTTAACCCCGAGGTTTAAAGCAAAACCAGACAAGTGGCGTAATCACACGATTATTTCCAAAAACATCAATGAAATTAAAAGTGTGGAGATACATCATCACAATCAACCTGACGAATCTTTCAGAATTGAAAAACCGGATAAAAATACGTTCAAGATCCGTCAGTTATCCAACAATAAAGTCATTGCTCCTTTTGATACCCTAAAGGTATTGGATTTTCTATCTTCATTTAGTTCGGTTAATTTTGAAGACTTATTAAACGACTTTGATAAAAAGGATTCTGTTATCAATACAACTCCTCAGCATACAATTCATCTAACAGATAATCAGGATAAAAAAACAACAATAAAAACATATTTAAGACGACCTCCAAAAGGTCTTTCAGCTCAATACTCACGCGAACTAGAACATGACCCTGATCGCCTTTATGCCTTATTTAATAACGAACAGGACTTTGCATTAGTACAATACTATACATTTGACCATCTTACCCGGAAAATTAGTTATTTCCAACCTAACCTCAATCAATTAATCAGTGACACAGCGAGATAAACACTATATTTTGTTTTGTTGTTGAAAAGTTTTTTATAAGATTTCCATTTCTATTGCAAAAATAGATTGAATAATCCGTAATTTTATCTGATGAATTAATAAGATAAAAACTAAAAAGCAAGAAATATGAAATTCATTGTATCCAGCACTTTGTTGCTTAAGAATCTGCAATCAATCAGCGGTGTGCTAAGCACAAACAACACCATGCCTATTCTGGATGATTTTCTTTTTGAGATAAAAGAAAACGAACTGCAGGTGACGGCTTCCGATCTTGAAACAACAATGCAGGTCAGCGTGGGAATGACCCAAAGTGAAGGTGTCGGAAACATTGCTATTCCGGCAAAAATATTGTTAGATACACTAAAAACTTTCCCGGATATTCCAATTACCTTTAATATCGACCTTGATGATTCAGCTATAGAGCTAAGCACGGACGAAGGGAAATTTAAACTGAGTGGCCACCGTGCTGATGAATATCCACAGTTGCCCGTAATAGAAGATGCACAGGAATTTGAAATAAAAGCAGATACGTTAGCTACGGCAATTAATAAAACAATTTTTGCCACAGGTACCGATGAATTGCGTCCGGTAATGTCCGGAGTATTATGTGAACTCAATGAAGAAGATATCACATTTGTTGCTACGGATGCGCATAAGCTGGTTCGCTATCGCCGCACAGACTATGCTCCAGGAGTTTCCAACAGGTTTGTTATCCCCAAAAAACCGTTAAACCAAATGAAATCTATATTATCTGCCGGAGATGATGAAAACGTGCAGGTACAATATAATGAAACGAATGCTTATTTTCATTTTAATAATGTAAATGTTATATGTCGTCTGATTGAAGGCAAATACCCGAATTATGATGCTGTTATACCAAAAGATAATACGAATTCATTAATACTGGAGCGCGAAGCTTTACTAAATTCTATAAAGCGTGTTTCTATTTTTGCCAATCAGTCGACGCATCAGGTACGCTTTGGTATTTCCGGGCAAGAACTTGTTCTTTCTGCCGAAGATGTTGATTTTAGCAATGAAGCGAAAGAGCGCCTGCATTGTAATTATGATGGCCAAGACATGGAAATAGGCTTTAACTCTCGTTTTATCATCGAAATGCTTAACAATCTTTATACGGATGAAGTCGTTTTTGAACTTTCAACACCGGAACGTGCAGGACTTATTTTGCCCGGCGAGAAGCAGGAAGGAGAAGACATTCTGATGCTCGTTATGCCTGTAATGTTGAACTCTTAAAACCAATGATAATTTGATCAAAAAACGCGACCCGGAAAAATCGCGTTTTTTTGTGCCCTAAAGCCCTTATTAACTCCTATACTCTTATAGAAATTGACAGAGCCCTGATTAAAATATTTATTTTTTCCTATGGGATATTTTCTAATATTATATATTTGCCAGGATTTTGTTGATGAGTAATGCCAGGTTATTTTTTGCCTGGTATTTTAATGCTCATTGAAATACGGGGAATAAAACAAAAGAGTTTCCCCATTTACAGAAAGAGAGAGCATACTGACAGTTTATCTTAAAAACAGTCAATTCACTTTTTGAAAGACAGATTATTTTAAAGCTGGGAAAAGACGGCCGAAGGACTAATAATGCAATAAAAACAATTAAAATAGATTTATTATGACACAAAAAAATTGGAGCCCATTAGTTACTAATCCATCCTTCCTGCAGATTAATGATGGAGCAAAACCGGAACCTCCCGACAAGTTAAAAGAACATCATCAAACTTTAAGGTTTTTTATAGAAAGCCAGGTAAATTTTCACCTGTTGCACATACCGATTAATAGTTTTATCAACAATTTAAACTACTTTAAAACCGGATAAGCCAATGGAGAATCAAGAAATTAAAAAGAAGAATCTTTTCGCAAAAGTATTGGATGGTATTGAAATCGTAGGAAACCGTTTACCTCATCCTGCCACTATTTTCGCCTTATTAGCTCTATTTGTAATCATCGTATCCTGGCTGGGTTACATTTTCGATGTCCAGGCTACTCACCCTGTAAACGGAGAGGTAATTAAGGCTCAAAGCCTTATTAGCTCTGATGGATTTCGTTGGATATATTCGAATATTCTGGATAATTTTCTAAAATTCCCGCCACTGGGCTATGTATTGGTCGTCATGATCGGTATCGGTGTTGCAGAAGGCTCCGGTTTGTTTACCCTAATGATCCGGGCTCTTGTTCTAAAAAGCCCCCCAAGACTCATTACAGCTGCTATCGTTACGGCAGGCATCATCTCTCACCTTGCAAGTGAAGCCGGGTATGTTGTTCTAATTCCTTTAGGAGCGCTGGTTTTTCATGCTTTAGGACGACATCCAATGGCCGGTTTAGCAGCCGCTTTTGTCGGTGTTAGCGGAGGCTTTGGGTCTAACTTTTTCATAGGTTCTATAGACCCTATTCTTGCTGGCATCTCGGAAACCGCTGCTCAGATAATTATCCCGGATATATCTGTTAACCCAGCTGTTAACTACTACTTCATGTTTCTGTCCTCTTTTCTTGTAATTATTGTAGGTACATGGGTTACTGAAAAGATTGTGGAACCCAGATTAGGAGAATATAAAGGTACCGCAGAACGCATTCCTGTTGAAAGACTAACAACACTTGAAAGCAAAGGACTTAAACGGGCAGGGATCAGTGTGCTTCTGACTATTGCCCTATTAGCTGTAAGTGTAGTACCGGAAAATGGCATACTTCGAAATCCGGAAACCGGTGGGATTTTAAAATCACCCTTCTTTGACGGGATTATTATTGGTATCCTAATCTTATTCTTTATCCCGGGAATGGTTTATGGTATTACCGTAGGTACTATAAAAAACGATAAAGATGTTGTAAAGCATATTACAAAATCTATGAGTGGAATGGCAGGATATATCGTTCTGGTATTTTTCGCCGCACAGTTTGTCTACTTCTTCAATTACAGTAACCTTGGAATTATATTTGCCATTAAAGGAGCTAAGACATTGACTGATATCGGTCTCACAGGCATACCGCTGATTGTTGGCTTTGTGTTTTTATCAGCACTCATAAATATGTTCATGGGATCAGCCTCTGCCAAATGGGCTATCATGGCGCCGGTCTTTATTCCGATGCTTATGTTGATTGACCCGCCTTATCATCCGGGTATTACACAAGCTGCCTTCCGGATTGGAGATTCAGTGACAAATCTGATTACTCCAATGATGAGTTATTTTGCGCTCATTGTTACATTTGCTCAAAAATATGATGAACGAAATGGAATTGGTACCATCATTTCTACAATGATCCCCTATTCTGTTATTCTTACAATTGCCTGGACGCTATTGCTCGTACTCTGGTTGCTAACCGGTCTGCCTTTAGGCCCGGATGGCCCGGTATTTATAGGTCAGTAAAATTTATAAAACTCAGTTTATTTCATGGACAATCCGGAAGATTATATCCGGATTGTCCATTTTTTATTTTCTGGATGAACAATCGTATTCTCTAATTA
>JBNJGZ010000070.1:0-11241 GCA_051748065.1 Bacteroidota bacterium | reverse complement strand
TCCGGGCTCGCTCATAGCCGAAAATCCGGGAATGGAAAGAACATCATATTTCCTATTCTCATTTTGGGAACTAAAATGCATTGCACCGGAAAAGCTATAATGATTGCTGATATCATGGTTCTTAGCAGCCGACACATGTTGTTCGGGTTGCAAGTCTTTTATCGTTTTATTGGTGATCGGATTTTGTTTGCTATTGCCTTCAAAAGTTAAAATTTCCTGTGCATTAACAGTGTTAAATCCGCTTATAACACTGATTATAATTATATTAACCAATATTAACGTATAAAAAAATGAGTATTGATTTTTCATGGTTCCGGTACTTTAAATATTCTTTTGTACAAAAGTACCACCAGCGTAAATCTAATTTCAAGAGTTTATCCATAAAAAAGAACACGACTTCCCATTATGGGAATTGCCTGTATATCTATTTGATATTTTGTCTTTTAACATAATTTAAACCAATACCCCAAAAGAATATATTGCTACTTACGAAAAACAATTACTTGTTTTTCCAGCAAATGGAAAAAACAAACACCGGATAATGAAAAACCGAATAAAAAAACAGAAGGATTAAGAAAAATAGAATAATGATAAGCTTACATATTATTCATTAACGACTGCTGATCTTCATGGCAAAAGGAATAGCTCCAAAGCCAAATATTGCAGTTAAGATATAGGTTGTATGTAGTGTAAACAGGTCGGAAAGAAAGCCAACCAACAATACCGCCAGCGAACCGCTTATAAAATTGATCGTCATGTAAACTCCGTTGATAAACTCGGGATGTTCACTATCTGTTTGTTGAACCAACGACAGAAGTATTGGGCCGGGAGCAAACACAAGAAAACCTAAAACTACCAGTAGTGGATAATTCAACCAACTAACTTCATTAACAGTAAACCAGAACATCATTATGGGTGTAAGTATAGCTAAAAGAACCATAAGCTTGCGTTTACTAAATCTGTCGGATAGTGAACCGGCCAGAAAAGTTCCCGCTACACCGGCAAACTGCATAATAGCCAAAGGTATTCCACCTACCCAGATACTTTCACTTCCATCCGGGTTCATATAAGTCGGTAAGAAATTCATCAAAGCAGATTTAACAAGTGCCCGGAAAATCACAAATCCTATAATGACAGCAAAAAATTTAGAATACGTCTTAAAAGTTTGTAAAAAGTCTTTGTTTGATCTATTCTCCGGAATATCTTTTTGAATATCCACAGCTCTGAGCTTGAAAAACAACAATCCGGATACCAATATTCCAAATGGGGCCAGCCGGAACGTGCCTTCCAGTCCATAAAGCGAGACAGCACCGGCTATAACTAACGGGCCAAGCGTTCTTGCCATTTCTCCTCCTACCATAAAGTAACTCATCCCCAGTCCTATCCGGTCACCAGCTACTTTGCGTATCATTACCGGACTGGGAACATGAAAAAAGGTATTGGAAACACCCACCGTCAATAATATCATTAACAAGGTGACATAGTTAGGCGCCATTCCTAAAAAACTCATGCCAATGCCAGTTACAGCAGGAGTTAAGATCACAAAATACCGTGATTTTATCCGGGTAGCCCAAACTCCGATTAAGAAATTAAATGCATTAGGTAAGCGTTGCGCAAAAAACAATATACCGGCCAATCCATGACTTATGCCCAGATTTTGAATAATCTTAGGCAACATGGTCGATAAAAATGCTGTGTAAACATCATGTGTAAAATGACCAAATGATATCGTAGCTATTTTTCCGTGCTGAAAACGCATTTATTCAGTTTTCCGCGAAAGTACAATATTTATAAGTTTTCAGTATGCTCCATAAGTTAAGCATGAATATTTCTATGTCAGATTACTATATACTAAGAAAACAATTCCCTTTAAAAAATTGTATAAAACTTTACTAATGAAAAAAAGCTAAGGCAACTATTTATTGCAAAAAAGTTTCTATACAATGAAAACAGTCCAGAAACGTTGACTTCCTATATTAAATAAAGACATCATGACAACTCCGTACGAGGAAATTTCCAAAGAAGATATCCAGCATTTAGATTTATATTATTATGAGGGAGAAACTATCGTAATAGAAAAAACCGAAGATATCCCTGAGGCCATCAAAGATTTAAATACTGAAACAATAATCGGCATAGACACGGAACGTAAACCTTCTTTTAAAAAAGGAACCATCAATCCTGTCTCACTAATTCAGTTAGCAACACGAGATAAGGTTTATTTATTTCGTATCAATTATATCAATTTCCCTGATAAACTTATTTCCATTTTTGAAAACCCGGAAATTTTAAAAATCGGTGTTGGGTTGGATGATGACCTCCAGGGCCTTAAAGAACTGAAGTCGTTCAATCCCAAAGGATTTGTTGATCTCAGTAAATATTTTCAAAAAAAAGAATACAAACAAAGTAGTTTAAAATATTTAGCAGCTACTGTTCTAAATGTCAGGATCAGCAAAGGCCAGCAGGTCAGCAACTGGGAACGCACTCAACTAACGAACGGTCAAATAAAATACGCGGCAACAGACGCCTGGGTTCCCCGGAAAATTTATCTAAGCATGATTGAAGACGGAAATTTTCCACAAACCATGACAGATTAACAGACAAGCATAGCGGAATAGTTTTTGCCCCCGTAACACAAATTTATCATTATGGAAACGCAAAGTATAATCAAGAAATATAATCTGATTTGTGATCTGGTGCTGCGCAAGCGCATCAAAGAAGCCCTGGACCTTTTGGATAACATGATCGGCCAAACCAGTGTTTCATCGTTTAAAAACGAATGGGAACATATTTCCGAAACCTATAGCAACATCTTAAAATATGCAATATCAGGTATTGATGATCCACAGCAACAGCAAATATACAACAACACATTACGATCGGTTATAGAACTGGCTGACCGTGTCAAGCAAAGTTTACTTTTGGAAAACGGCTCAGCATACCGCTACCGTGCGGAGCGCCTGCAAAAAGATCAGGTTACTCCCGGCTCAGGTATTGAAGATGCCCTTCAGAAACTCACTTCCGGTCCTACGGTTGATGATATTTTAAGCCAGGAAGAACAACAACCGCAGGAACGTTCGCCGCGGGATATAGCGCTGGACCATATTTTTGATACCCTTTGGCTTACTGATCAATACAGTGAAAACGAAAAAAACCTGGTGAATAAGTTATTTCAGGGAGAAGACCTGGAATGGTACGAGCGATCTACTTTGGTATCAGCAATCACTTTAAGTCTTTTAAGGAATTTTGATTCCGTGAAATTCCATCTGCTTTTTGATATTTATAATCTTCAGGAAAATCAAAACTACCAGCGGGCTTTAGTCGGAATTTTACTTTCATTGTTCAGACATAACAAGCGAATGTTTTTGTATCCCGAAATTTTAAACCGACTGGATATTGAATATGAGCAAAATCCTTTTGACAACGAGTCGGAAAACATAATTATTCAATTACTTAAAGCCAAAGATACCGACCGCGTGACCAAAAAGCTTCAGGACGAAATTATGCCTGAGCTTTTGAAATTACAACCTAAAATACAGGAAAAGCTCAATTTGGATAAAATCTTAGGGGAAGAAAGCCTGGAAGATCAAAACCCTGACTGGCAAGAGTTTTTTGAAGAATCACCCGGCTTAATGGACAAACTGCAGGAACTCACAGATATGCAAATGGAAGGTAATGATGTGTTTATGGCCACATTTGCACGACTTAAACATTTTGCGTTTTTCAACCGTATCCCCAACTGGTTTCTCCCGTTTTACAATCATAACCCGGTTGCTGAAGAGTCTCTAGCCAATGAAAATGCGTTTTCCGATCCTTCAAGTTTGATTGAATCTATTGCAGACTCCCATCACATGTGCAATTCAGATAAGTATTCCTTTGTACTGAATCTCAAACATCTTCCCGATCAACAAAAGCAAATGATGGGAAACATGATGCAGGCCGAATTTCAACAAATGAAAGAAGTTTCGGATAGTGAAAATCTAATTGATCAAAGCGGTCAAAGTAAAAATATTATTACTCAATATATTCAAGACCTTTACCGGTTTTTTAAATTGCATCCGATGCACACGGAGCTGGATGATATTTTCAGCTATCGTATGGACTTTTACAACAAAGACTTCTACCCTAAAATAGTTAAAAAACAGGAAATTACACGTACTATTGGGGAGTATTATTTTTCAAAAAAACACTTTGACAAGGCTGAAGAGGTTTTCGAAAAACTACTTAATGAGGAATTAACTGAACATCAGGAAGTATTTGAAAAACTGGCCTATTCCTGCGAAAAACAAGAAAAATATGATAAAGCTATAGATTATTATAGTAAAGCTGAGCTTTTTGAGACCAATCGCTTATGGAACTTAAAAAAACTTGCCCAATGCTACCGTTTGAATAATCAGCCGGGAAAGGCAATAGATATTTATCAGCAAGCAGAGAAAATAGCACCGGAAGATATTTTTATTAAAGTGCATTTAGGGCACACCTATTTAGATTTGGAAAAATACGATGAAGCCATGGGTTATTATTTCAAAGCTGAAGAATTATCGCCCGATAATTATCACATTTGGCGACCGCTGTCATGGTGCTCTCTGGCAACAGGTAATTTCAAACAAGCGGAAGAATATATCAATCGCTTGATGGAAAAAGAAGCCACAAAATATGATTATATGAACGCCGGTCATATTGCATTCTGTCAGGGACAAAAAGAAAAAGCCAGCCAGTTATACATCGAAAGCATCCGCGCACGGAACAATGATTTTAAAGCATTTCTGGAAGCTTTTAAAGACGACAAAAAACACCTTATAAATCATGGTGTTAATGAAGATGATATTGCATTGGTATTGGATTATGTGCGGTATCAGGTATAACTTCCTGTTCGTCAAATATTCAACGCTTTTCTTTTAGGCACGTATCAAGGCTTTAATTACTGCTATCGAGCGATCAATATTGCTTAAAGGGGAACTATAATTTCAACGAATGTACACAGATGAGCTAAAAGAATATTTGGAAGCAAAACTGGTTCAATATAACCAACCCAAATTTATTCAGTATGATCCGGTTCAAATCCCTCATCTCTTCAAAAAACAGCAGGACATTGAGATTTCCGGTTTCTTTGCTTCCATTTTTGCCTGGGGGCAACGCCCGACAATCATCCGTAAGTCCAAAGACTTAATGGAACGCATGGATATGGCTCCGTATGAATTCATCCTTCATGCGGATGATAAAGACCTTTTGCGCATTGATAGTTTTGTTCACCGCACTTTCAATGGTACTGATGCTCGCCATTTTGTAAAAGCTTTAAACTATTTGTATACCAACGACAGCACGCTTGGAGATTATTTTGGCCGATTATTCAACAAGTACCAATCAATCCCTTTCATGATATCCGGTTTCAAAAAAGAATTCTTTTCACTTCCGCACCAATACCGCACAGAAAAACACATTGCCGACCCTTTAAAGGGCAGCACAGCCAAACGACTAAATATGTTTCTCCGGTGGATGGTAAGGAAAGATGATCTTGGGGTTGACTTCGGATTATGGGATCGTATTTCCCCATCCCAACTTTATCTTCCTTTGGATGTACACTCCGCTCGCATAGCCAGAAAGCTTGGTTTACTGCAACGGAAAACAAACGACTGGAAAGCTGTTGAAGAAATTACTGATAATCTAAGGAAACTTGATGCCCGGGATCCCGTAAAATATGATTATGCTCTTTTTGGTACCGGAGTTTTTGAAAAATTTTAATTATATTCAGGTTAAATTCGTATTTTTACAACAACTGAATACAGGGTTTACTGTTCTTCATAGCCTGAATCTTAAACCCAATAAAAAACAAAAAGAATACATTTTGAGTTATTACTAAAAACTATTGGATAACGCATAGTTAATATAGTTCGTCTATGAAACAAACATTGACATTCCTGCTTATTTTACTTTTTCTTATTACTACCAGGATTCAAGCTCAAGAGGATTCTCAAACGAATCAAAACAGTTTTTCATGGGGGTTAAGCGGTGGTGCAAATTTTTCTTTACTTGATATCGACACTATACAGGAACAAAGGATTACAACGCCTTTTTTGGGTTTTCATTTCGGTTATCGTTTTAATCAAAAATTACGGGCTTACAGCATTATACAAGTGTCAGCCCGTGGAGCCAATAATCTGGCACCGTATTACAAATACAGAAATCAATATACTGATATCAAGCTATTAAGCCAATATCAGCTTTTCAAAGGTGTTGATATCACAGGTGGAGTTCAATACTCTGCATTATTAGACTCTTATTACCAAACCAACAGCTTTAGCTATTTTGCTAATCTGATGCGACATCCAACGACCGGTTTTTCTTCTCAGGTTGAGGTCTTGACAGGGATTAGCTTTGAACCGATCAATGACATTCAGGTTTCATTTGAATATACATTACCGCTCGGTTATATGGACTACTCAAACTTCCAGGCAGGAATTCGTATTGACCTGGCCCATTTTACACCCAAGAAAAAAAGCAAAAAATACACAAGCCTCAAAAACGCTTTAGACAATTCAAAATCTGCAGAAAAACTCATCTTACACAGGAAAGATATTGACAGTCTTCCTAAAGAAATCGGAGACCTTAAAAACCTACAACATTTAGTTTTGGATGGGAATAATTTAAAATCTTTGCCTGAGGAAATCGGAAAATTAGAAAACCTTAACTATTTATCTGTCAAATTCAATAATTTGGAACACCTGCCCAAAAGTATAGGCAATTTAACAAACTTGAGAGAACTCAATCTTTCCCATAACAACTTGACACAAATCCCTGAAAGTATAGGCAATTTGAAAAACCTTCGCTATTTAACAATAGGTAAAAACAACCTTCATCACCTTCCCTACCGGCTTGTGGAATGCCGCAATTTGCGTGAATTAGATATTGCCAACAGCGGACACATGCTGGAAATCCCAATGCAATTAGGCGATCTGGACAACCTTGAGATTCTCAAAGTAGACCAAACAACACACATTCCATTTAACCCTCAAAACCAAAATCCTCAGTTAAAAGTTATTGTTAAATAAAAATGTCCCAACCACATAATTCAAGGTGTTTTTAAAAGATTTATTTTTACTGTTAACTTACAAACAACAAACCTTTTGAAAACTGCCATTTAGCGCCTGCCTCATTGATTTCGCTTTAATTTATACTCAAAATAAGCAATAATTCATTTTTTTTTGCTAATTTCGTGCATTGTAAGAACCAATAAAAGTTTAGTAAAAAACATATAAATAATTATCGTGATATGGCTAAAGCAAAAGGTGATATTGTAGTCGATATAGAGCGCTGTAAAGGTTGCGAGGTATGTTTACCAGCATGTCCTACAGACACGATTGCAATGTCAAAAGAAGTAAACGCAAAGGGATTTCACTATGCAATTAAACAAAACGACGCATGTATTGGCTGTGCCAACTGCGCCGTAGTTTGTCCTGATGGTGTAATCACCGTTTACAAGAAAAAAACAAGTTAAAAAACAAAAATATCTTAAGGCATGAAGAAAGAACTCCGATTAATGAAAGGTAACGAAGCAGTGGCAGAAGCCGCAATTCGTGCCGGGGCCGATGGATATTTCGGATATCCCATTACACCGCAAAGTGAAGTAATGGAACATCTGATGTCCGAAAAGCCTCATGAACGCACAGGCATGGTTGTCTTGCAGGCAGAGAGTGAAGTAGCAGCCATCAACATGGTTTATGGTGCTGCCGGCGCTGGCAAGATGGCAATGACCTCTTCCTCCTCTCCTGGCATCAGCCTAAAACAAGAAGGCCTTTCCTATATCGCTGGTGCTGAACTCCCCTGTTTAGTTCTCAACGTTGTTAGAGGTGGTCCCGGACTGGGAACAATCCAACCCGGACAATCCGATTATTTTCAGGCTGTTAAAGGTGGCGGTCATGGTGATTATAAACTCATCACCCTTGCCCCTTCATCTGTACAGGAAATGTATGATTTTGTAGAACTCGGTTATGAACTGGCGTTTAAATATCGTAATCCTGTTATGTTGCTATCGGATGGCGCTATTGGCCAGATGATGGAAAAAGTAGAATTGACCGAAGAGAAGAAACGTAGAAGCCATGAAGAAGTGGTCAAACAATGTCCGTGGGCAACTACAGGCAAAACGCCAGACCGCGATCATAATGTAATCACTTCACTTGAGCTGGATGCCACAAAACAGGAACAAGTAAATCACAAAATCCAGGCGAAATATAAAGAACTGGAAGAAAAAGAAGTACGCTTTGAAGAGCTACAGTGTGAAGATGCGGAATATCTGCTCATTGCCTACGGTACCAGTGCAAGAATTGCACAAAAAGCTGTATCTAAAGCACGTGAAGAAGGCATTAAATTAGGTTTGCTTCGACCAATTACCTTGTTCCCATTCCCGAAAAAGCGATTGGCAGAACTTGCAGGACAAGTCAAAGGTATGTTGTCAGTAGAAATGAGCGCCGGTCAGATGATTGAAGATGTCAAACTGGCTGTAAACGGAAAAGTACCTGCTGAACATTTCGGAAGATTAGGAGGTATCATACCTTCATCAGAGGAAATTATCGAAGCAGTACGTAAAAATTTCATAGGAGGTTAATCATGGAAGATATAAAACAACCGGAAAATTTAGTTTATCAAAAAAGCGAAGTCATGACGGACAAGGTGCTGCACTACTGCCCGGGCTGCGGGCACGGAACGGCACATCGCTTAATCGCTGAAGTTATTGAAGAACTTGGCATACAAGAAAAAACCATTGGAATAGCTCCGGTAGGCTGCTCAGTGCTTGCCTATGACTACTTTAATGTTGACTTCCAGGAAGCAGCACACGGCAGAGCTCCTGCTTTAGCAACGGCTATAAGCAGGCTTTATGAGGGCCATGCTGTATTTACGTATCAGGGAGATGGTGATTTAGCTGCCATTGGTACGGCTGAAACGATTCATGCCTGTAACCGTGGCGAAAACATTGTCATTGTTTTTGTAAACAACGGCATTTATGGTATGACCGGAGGCCAGATGGCACCAACAACGCTGGAAGGCATGAAGTCTTCGACTTCCCCTTATGGACGTGACCTGAAAATGATGGGTAATCCGTTAAAAATGACGGAACTGGTAGCTCAACTGCCAGGCACGCATTATGTAACACGTCAGGCTGTACATAAACCAGGAAAAGCACGAAAAGCCAAGAAAGCTCTGAAAAAGGCATTTCAATACCAACAGGAGAAAAAAGGTACGCAAGTTGTGGAAATTGTCTCCAACTGTAACTCCGGATGGAAAATGACACCCAATAAAGCAAATGAATGGATGGAAGAAAATATGTTTCCTTTTTATCCTTTGGGTGATATTAAAGTGCCTGAAGAAAAATAACCAACGTTGAACTAAAAACATTGAAACAATGACTGAAGAATTAATCATAGCCGGTTTTGGTGGGCAGGGTGTTCTTTCCATGGGTAAAATATTAGCATATTCAGCCATGATGCAAGGCAAAGAAGTATCCTGGATGCCCTCTTACGGCCCGGAAATGCGTGGCGGAACAGCTAACGTAACCGTGATCCTGAGTGATGAACGCATTAGCTCTCCTATCCTTGATACCTTTGATACGGCTATCATTTTAAACCAACAATCCATGGATAAATTCGAAGAATCGGTAAAACCCGGTGGATTGTTATTATATGACGGCAACGGTATAACACGCCACCCCGAACGCAAAGACATTAATATCTATCGTGTAGATGCTACTGATGAGGCATCGAAGATTGGTATGGCAAAAGTCTTTAACATGATCGTTTTGGGAGCTTACGTTAAACTCAAAGAGCTAGTGAAAATGGATGATGTTGTGGAAGGACTTAAAAAATCATTACCTAAACGTTACCACCACATGATCCCGGATAACGAGAAAGCGATTCACCGCGGAATGGAAATTTTACAAGAAATACAAAAAGTATAATTAATATTTCCAATTTAATATTTACGCCGGAAAAAGAGTATTTTTCCGGCGTTTTTTTGCTTTAATAATTGTGCCTTAGGTTATATCTTCTGTTTATATTTCCGGACTAAATCCATGTTTACCAATGAATCCATGTGGGTTATATTTTCAAGCTATCGCAATGATACAATGAATACATGCCACATAAGTTGTTTGTAAAGTTTATGTTATTCTTTACCTATTCCATTAAAAATTCACCTTTGAAATAGTCGCTGCCAGAATGTTTTTTTCTCTTGTTCTTCATCGGAATAGTAGTCTGCTCCGTAAGCATAGCTATATCCATATCCATAACCATAGCCATATTGGCTACCATATCCATACCCTGAATACTTTCCTTTTTCCAGTTCAACATCATTAAGAACCACACTAACATTTTTGATTTTTGATTTTTCAACAAAATCATTAAGTGTGTTAATTGCATTTTTCGGCGTATAGTTTTGTCTTGCTGCATAAATTATGGCGTCCGATTGATTCATAAGATATATGGCATCTGTAACGAGCCCGATCGGAGGAGTGTCAATAACAATAAAGTCAAAATCTTTCTTGAATTCATTCAACAAATCACTCATTTTTTGCGACTCTAATAGTTCAGATGGATGTGGCGGCACTGGCCCGGATGTGACAACATATAAATTTTCAAAGCCGGAAAACTGTACCAAATCTTCTTTATTTTGCTTACCGATCAAATAAGAAGTAAGCCCTGTTTCATTCGACAGGTTGAAGTCATCAAACACCCGTGGTTTACGCAAGTCACCACTAATAATAAGTGTTTTACGTCCCGATAGAGCCATAATTGAACCCAAATTAATGGAAATAAACGTTTTCCCTTCTCCTGAAAGTGTCGAAGTTACTGTAATTACTTTTTTATCATCTCCCGGCATATAGAATTGGAGGGATGTCCGTAAAGCTCTAAAGCTTTCCGCTAATATCGATTTGGGTTTGAATATGACTGAAGTATTGGAAGACAGCTTGGAATGATTAATAACGCCTAACACAGGAACACTGGTAAGTTTTTGTATTTCATCATGTGTATGAATTTTATTATCAAAGAAATCCCGTATCAGAATAATCACCAGAGGCAACATGATACCAATAATAAAAGCTATGGAATAATTCATAGATGGCTTAGGAAACACAACATTAGCGGAGCGTGATCTGTTAATTACCTTGTAATCGGATACATTTCCTGCCTTTTGAATACCAGTTTCCGCCCGCCGTTGTAAAAGGAAAGTATATATTTTATCGTTAACCTC
>JBNJGZ010000069.1:0-11490 GCA_051748065.1 Bacteroidota bacterium | reverse complement strand
AGTATGTGGTCCGAAAAATAAAGTTAATTTTTAATAGCTTTTTATCCAAAACAAAAACCTGTCATTGGGGTGTTTCAATCAGGACTCCTTTAATACTTCGCAAGCCCCCGATAAATGCGGGGCAGTCCCCGATAAAAAAACGGGGTAAACTTTGATCTCGAACATCGTGAATCAAACACTCGACATTATTGACGGACTCTAAATAGATATTGTATTTTGCTGTAAAAGGTTAAGCAGGGAAAGTACTTTTTCGCAGGAATTAGAACTTACGAATAATGCATGCTTGCTAAAATATCGCTTACAAATTTATATCTTTGCACCAAAATTCTGACCATTGAACCGCAAAGTTTACGGCATACTATTGCTTTTTGTACTGATTGCTCCCACTGTTATGACTTTCATGTGGTTGCATCATCAAAAGCATATTGTCAAAAAACAGGTAAAATGGCAGATGATCAATGGAATTGATAAAGAAGAACTTGAGTTATTAAAATTTTCTAAAAAAGAAATTCATACAAAGCTTCGCTGGGAACATTCAAAAGAGTTTGAATATAAAGGTCAGATGTATGATATTGTTGAGAAAATAGTGAAAGGAGATTCCGTTTATTATTGGTGTTGGTGGGATCATGAAGAAACCAAACTAAACAAAAAACTCAGCAACCTTGCAAATAATGCATTTCGTGACAACCCCAAAAAACAGGAAAAAAACAAACAGCTTTTTTCTTATCTGAAATCATTATATTTTGATGAACCTTTTGTGTGGCATTCAAAAAATCCGATGCAATATAAAACGACTAATTTTTATTATGTCGATTTTTATAAATCCATAAATCTAACACCTCCCTCTCCTCCACCGAATAATACGCTATAACATATCATCTTTATTGCAATTCACTTTTACAACAAGCATAAGAGTAACGTAATCGTAATCCTTTATTCATTGATTTCTTTTGGATATTAGGATATGGTTTTGTCTGCCCTTTAAAAATGGTTTTAGTTTCCAATGATAAACAGATGTTTATCGGGTATTAATCATTTTATTGGGTGTATTTTGCACTTGAAAAATGAAACCTCCATGGCAAAGATTTTTCGACAAACAGGTGAATCATTAAAAGGGATGGACATCCCGATAGCTATCGGGAGCAAGGAAAATATTGTCATTGAGGGTTTACCCTGAGTAGTAAGAAGAAAACTTCAACAGAGGGGTAAACGCGAAGCAAATGACAATATGAAAAAATAATAATGACATTTCTAATAATTTGAGAAATTTAGTCATATGATGAATTGTGTCATGACTATTTCGAATTCATTCATGTAATAAACATAAACAGAAAATTTAAATATGAAGCGAATATTGTTTTTATGTTTATTCTTAGGGATATCGCAAATTCTTTTATCCCAGGAAGTAATCATAAAAGATCAACGACATAAAGAACCTATAGATTTAGTAACACTGGTAAGCAACAATCCGAAAGCATTTGCTTTAACCAACCAGGAAGGAAAAGCTAACATCTCAGGTTTTGAAGATGCTGATGTAATAGAAATTCGTAAACTTGGTTATAAGACGACCACCTATAGTTATTCAGAGCTTAAGCAAGATTCTTTTCTTGTCTTTTTAGAAAAGGATAATATGAATCTGGATGAAGTTGTTGTATCCGCCACCCGGTGGCGGCAAACCTCCGGAAATATTCCGTCAAAAATCACAACGGTTTCAACGGATGAGATCGAAATACAAAATCCACAAACAGCTGCCGATCTTTTAGGGGTTTCCGGTGAAGTGTACATCCAGAAAAGCCAACAGGGAGGAGGTAGCCCTATGATAAGGGGTTTTGCCACAAACCGGTTGCTATATACGGTAGATGGAGTTCGCATGAATACAGCAATTTTTCGGGGAGGCAACCTGCAAAATGTAATCTCGCTCGATCCATTTGCTACAGAAAACACGGAAATACTTTTTGGTCCCGGTTCCGTAATTTATGGAAGTGATGCCATTGGCGGTGTGATGAGTTTTCAGACACTCACTCCTCAATTTTCCTCTTCAGACAAACCACTGATAACAGGTAAAGCCAACACTCGATATTCATCAGCTAATAACGAAATAACCAACCATGTTGACATTAATATTGGATGGAAAAAATGGGCAATTTTAACCAGTATTAGTTCTTTTGATTATGGGCATGTGCGACAGGGAAGCCATGGACCCGACGATTATATAAAGTCTTATCATGTTCAGCGAATTGATAGCACGGACAAAATTATTAATCAGGATAATCAGCTGCTTCAAAAACCTTCGGCATATTCCCAAAAGAATATGATGCAAAAAGTACGGTTTAAACCTAATCACAACTGGGATTTTGAATATGGCTTTCATTATTCCGAAACGTCCGATTATGGCAGATATGACCGCCATAACCGAACCAAAAACGGAAAACCACGTTATGGAAAATGGGATTACGGCCCTCAGATATGGGCGATGAACAATCTGCAAATCACACATCTGAACATGAATACCATTTATGACGAGATGACAATTCGCCTGGCCCAGCAATATTTTGAGGAGAGCAGAATTGATCGTGATTTTAATGATCCGTCAGAACGCAACCGGATTGAAAAAACGGATGCCTACTCATTGAATTTGGATATGACGAAATCTTTGGCTTCAAATCACAAACTTTTTTACGGTGCAGAAGTAGTCCGAAATGAAGTTCGTTCTGATGCATACACCCAAAATGTTTTTTCCGGTTCAAAAACGCCAATATTATCGCGTTATCCACAATCTGACTGGTCATCCTATGGTGTCTATCTAAAAAATCAGTTAACTCTGTCAGATCAATTGGTTTTACAGGGAGGTCTTCGTTATAATCAGTTTGTCATTAATGCTGATTTTGATACGACTTACCTCAAGGTTCCGTTTTCAAAAGCCCATATCAATAATGGCTCTCTGACGGGAAGTATTGGGATCACTTATCGTTCGGATAAGAAATGGATATTGAAAGCCAATGCTTCCACAGGATTCCGCTCTCCGAATGTTGATGACATCGGAAAAGTTTTTGATTCGGAACCCGGATCGGTTGTCGTCCCAAATCCTGATTTGCAGGCTGAATATGCTTATAATTTAGACGCGGGTATTGCAAAAGTATTTAATGATTTCATTAAAATAGATTTTACTACATATTACACAATACTTGAAAATGCTATGGTAAGACGGGATTATCAATTGAATGGGCAGGATAGTATGGTCTATGATGGCGTGATGAGTAAGGTGCAAGCCATACAAAATGCGGCTAGAGCAACAAGGTATGGAGTGCAGTTCGGGCTTGAGATGAAATTCCCAGGAAATTTCTCTTTTTATTCCAACATCAATTATCAAGACGGAAAAGATGAAACAGATGATGGTTCAGAAAGTCCGCCACGACATGCTGCCCCCTTATTTGGTAAAGCACGGATCAGCTATGATGCCAAAGATTTAACTCTTCAGTTATATTCCATTTATCAAGGAGAAAGAGCGCATAGCGAGTTAGCGTTGAGCGAAAGGAGCAAAACAGAAGTTTATGCTTTGGATGAAAATGGGAATACTTATGCTCCTTCATGGTATACGTTAAATTTCAAAGCACTTTATCAATTTACGGATACATTTACTTTAAGCGCCGGGATAGAAAACCTGATGGATAAGCGTTATCGCCCATATAGCTCAGGGATATCAGCCCCGGGAAGGAATTTCTTTATCTCGCTTAAGGCAAATTTCTAAATGGATTTAAAATAATAACTGCCATCAATTCCGGTGGCAGTTTTTTTATGAAGAATTGTCTTTTTGATGCATGTGGCCAAAAAACAAGGGTAAGAAAAAAGCAAAAAACACTACACCCGCCTGACGATTGATCATAGATTCAAAAAATAAGGAAACAAAAAGAATAAGAACCAAAGAAAGCAGAAGATAATTTTTTTTCTTTATGGCATAAATTAAAGGCCAGAGAAGCAATGCCAGTAGAATAAGCAAACCCGGAAGCCCTAAAGCTACAAAAGTATCAATATATTGATTATGTGCATTGTAATGCCGTTTAAGATTAATATCAGGACCAAAAAGTTCTTTCGCTTTATGCATGAGTTCATCTTTCACATCTCCATTTCCCACTCCGGTAGCCCAATGGCCTTTCGCTATCTCTATTCCACTTTTCCAGAGTATAAATCGAACTTTCATGCTATTTAAATCACTATTCATTTTTTCTCCCGAACTAATCTTTTTAAAATTATTAAGCCCTTTTTGAACCCGTTGATTTTGGCTTGCAGAAAAAACCAATATTACCAGCAAAAGAAAAAAGACTCCAAATTTTACATACGTATTCATTTTCATCGCTGAGATAAAATGTATGATTTTAAGTACCACCAATAAAAACAATACTAGTATTCCGGCACGGGAAGAAAGCAAAATAATAAAACCGGCCAAAAAAACAGATAACAAGTAAATAATAACAATCCGGCCTACATGCTCCTTTTTGTTATAGCGAGGGATAAAGTAAAACAAAAGGATTGCAAAAGCAAAGGCCAGGTACAAGGCAAAATAAGAAGGATGGTGAAAATATGAAAGTTTTACATATAAAAAATTGGACATTGCCAACTGATCATGACCCCAAAAAGCATAACCCAAACATATAAGTATAGCTACGAAATTACCCAATACAAATGCACGTAGAAAATTTTCTCTGCGCTTTGTTTTTCCTCTCAAAATCAATAGCGTAGATAACAAAGGGAAAAAGAACAATGGTAATTTTATTTCAAGATCAAACCAGGCTGCATCAGTGTCATTAGAGTAAAATACGGATATTATATGCAAGATATAAAACGCAAAAAACAATACTAAATACTTCCAACGTAGAACTTTGTTCTTTATATAATCCCGGTGAAGAGTAATAACACCCGTCAAAACCCAGATAAAACTTAAAAAAGGAATATAATTTTTATCCAGTGGTAACCAAAAGATTAACAAAAGTCCTATCCAACAATGAAAAGTTTCAATTTTATCCCGGATTACACTTGCTATCATAAGGGCAAAAATACAAATTAATCTAACCTGCCGGTTTTTGATTTCGTTTCTGTTTTCATTAAATCATTATATTTGTCATGAAGATGTCAAAAAATGCCAACCAAAACAATGACTTAAAAGGAATGAATACGTCCGATAAATTTTCCAGAATATATCTTTTAGGATATATGGGAAGTGGCAAGTCCACATTAGGTAAGCGATTAGCCAACCTGATGAATTATAATTTTATGGATACGGACCAGGTTTTTGAACAATATTTTCAGACTTCAATCAATGATTTTTTTCAACATTCGGGAGAAAAACTTTTCCGGCAATATGAGCAACAAATCCTGCACGATACGTTTTATCTGCAGGATACAATTATTTCATTAGGCGGTGGAACTCCATGTTATTTTGACAATATGGAAAAAATCCGGAAAAACGGATTGTCAATATATTTACGGATGCCACCAAAAGCAATACAAAAACGATTATTAGAAACAAAACGACAAAGACCTTTAACTTCCGGGTTAAATGAAAATGAACTCCTTCAACAAATTGAACAAAATCTGCCGAAAAGAGAATATTATTATGAACAAGCAGATTTATGTGTCTCAGGACTTAACTTAAAACCAACGGATATTGTGAAAATTATTTCTTATTACCAAAATCAATGATATACTTTTGCACCGGCCAATCCATATTGTTTAAGCTATTTTCAATTCATAAAGTATTAGTACAACGAATAAGGTCATTGCTTACGTTCAATAAATTATTTTTATTTTTATCCCCAAAATTAAGAACCATTGCATAAGCTCATCAAAATAATTTTTGCCATAATAAGTATTTTGCTGTTATTACAAGCTTGCAATTTATATAATCCGGCGAGTAAGATTAATTTGGCAGACACTTATAAGCTTGCGGAGAAGGAAATAAATCCGAAGTATTCTTTTTTCCACTACAAAAAGGACAGCACTTCTTTGTATGTAAAACAAGCCCGGAAAGATCTCAAATACGATGAAGATTTAACAGCTCAAATAAAATTCAAATGGGTAATTCTATCTGACTATGAGTCGAACGAAGTTATTGACAGCGCCAGCACGATCATCTATGATACGCTGGATGGTACACAAGGAAATTATCTTGAACACATACAGCATATTGAATTAGCTCCGGGAAATGATTACGTGATCAAAACTATTTTTACAGATATTCATCAGGAAGTAAAAAAAGAAATGTTTCATACTATCAAAAAAGAAAATGCTTACCAGCGTTGCTTTTTTGAAATACGCCAGGATAAGGAGCATCAATATAATCCGTTAATCCGGCCAGATGATACTATTGAAATTCAATACAAACATTCGGAAAAATTAGTCGTTCAATATTTCGACAAAACATTTCAGCCACCGCGTCCACCTTATCTAAACGCCCGGTCTAAAAAAAATATTTATTCTCCGGACAGCATTTTTAGTATCTCTTTAAATGAAGACCAGGGAAAAAGACTTCATTTGCCTGCTGAGGGAATATATCATATCCAGGCAGATACAAGTCAACCATCCGGATTGACCTTATTCAATTTTGGGAAAGACTATCCTTTGATCAATAATCCAAGAGATATGATTGGGCCCCTTCGATATATTGCCACCGAAAATGAATACAAAAAGCTGATTGACACTAAAAATCCCAAAAAAGCGATAGATGAATTCTGGATAAACCGAACCGGTAATCAGGAGCGGGCACGTATATTAATTCGGGATTACTACTCACGCGTTGAAAGGGCCAATAAACTATTCTACACTCATCGACCAGGCTGGAAAACAGACCGTGGAATGGTATATATTATACTGGGAACCCCTAAAATAGTTTATAGCTCAAATAAAAGGGAAACCTGGATTTACGGAGAATCAGCACTGTATAACGCTCTCAGGTTTGATTTTGAAAAAACCGAAAACCCATTTACAAATGAGGATTTTAAGCTGGAGCGTTCACCTAAATATAAAGATCAATGGTTTTATGCTATTGATATATGGAGAAGATAGATAATATGGCAACAAAAAAAGATCTGATCTACGGAATACATCCCATGCTCGAAGCTGCAAAAAGCGGACAATCTTTCGACAAGGTATTTTTCCGTAAAGGGATAAGCGGGGAAAATATTACAACGTTAAAGCAGCTATTGCATGAAAACCACGTCCCAATCCAATATGTTCCGATTGAAAAACTAAATCGCATCACCGGAAAGTTTCATCAGGGAGTGATCGGTTTGATATCTCCCATTCCGTTTCAGGACATTGAAACTATTTTGCCTACACTTTTTGAAGAAGGTAAAAATCCATTTTTCCTGATACTGGATCAGATTTCAGATGTCCGGAATTTTGGAGCGATCACCAGAACGGCTGAAGCAGCCGGAGTTGATGCTATTATTATCCCTTCCAAAGGAGCAGCAAGCATCAACTCTGATGCTATGAAAACTTCGGCAGGTGCTTTAAGTTATGTTCCGGTCTGCCGTAGTAATAATTTGAATAGAACCTGCGAATATTTAAAAAACAGTGGGCTTCAAATGGCCGCAGCCACAGAAAAATCGGGAGATTACTACTATAACCAGAAACTGGATGGGCCCCTGGCATTAATAATGGGATCGGAAGGGGAAGGAATATCAAACAGCTTACTAGACTATTGTGATCTCTTCCTGACATTACCCATGAATGGAAAAATTGCTTCCTTAAATGTTTCCGTAGCTGCCGGAATACTTATATATGAAGTTATCAGACAACGAAAAATCGCATTTAAGAAGATTTAACAATTTTTTTTCTAATTGCATCTTTTAGTTAAAAACAGATTATCAAACATTTAACCACATCACTTGTTACATCATACGATCATTTTTTAAAATAAATATTGAAATCACTCTAAATATTCGTTAAATTTGAACGTTGATATGATACGTTTAATCCAAAAAATTTATAAATATGGAACAAGACTTAGAAGCAACTGAGCGCAAACAAGTGCTTGCGTTCTCATCTTCAAAAGATATTGTAAATCAAGCACTTAAAAACACAATTTATAACACTAATTCTTTCCCAAATAATGCCGTTCCTTCCGGCTTTCACAAATTAGACCAAAAAATTTCAGGATTCAAAAATGCAGAACTTACAGCCATTGCCGTTCGGCCTGGTATGGGGAAAACTTCGTTTTTGCTTTCTCTGGTTAACAACATCGCCATTAAGCAAAAGCGTTCCGTAGCCGTATATAGTTATGAACGTTCGGCCGGAAAAATTATTCAACGGTTGATTGAAACAGAAACCGGAGTTGCGTTAAAAAAAATCCGCGATGGGAAACTTAAAGACAGCGAAAAAGACCATGCCCAAACTATGGTCGATAATATCTCCAATGCAGATATCAATATTAATGACGAGCCCAATCCAACGGTTGAAAATGTAGTTCAATACAGCCGCGAACTTACCAACCAACAAAAACCTGAAATTATTTTCATTGATTATTTAGAAATGCTGGCAGCGAATATTCAAGAACCTGATACACGCAAAGAAGAATGTGCTCATATTTTGGATGAGTTACGTAATATGGCTGAAGAATTAAACATTCCAGTTGTCGTTTTCTCCCAAATTTCGCGCACGAACTCACCCCATCGCCCCTCAATTAATGATATCGGTGACATTTTAAAAGAAAAAGCTCATAACCTGTTGTTCCTGCATCGCAACGACAACAAGGACGCTTTAAACATGGATTTACCAGTTGGACATACTGAACTAATTATAGCACGGGATTCTTATTGTGAGAAACCCGGAAAAATCAATTTAAAGTTTATTGACAGTATTGATAAGTTTGTCAATATGGAGTTAGAGTAACCAGTCAATTATAACAAAAAAAAGCTGCCCGAAATTGTAAATTCAGAGCAGCTTTTTTTATTCTGTGTTTTGGGGTTCAATTTGAACAAATACCCTGTTTTTCATCATTGAAGCAAAACAAGTTTTTATTTTTGCTTTGCAAAACATACAACTGCAATGCCCGCTTGCTATTTTTATCGTTTTAGCCCACGAAAGCAAAGTAATGCAACAGATAAAACCGGCCTTAATAATTCAATCTTGTCTATTGGATGTCTACCAATTGAATATCAAAAACCAATTCTTTTCCTGCTAAAGGATGATTTCCATTTAAAACAACATCATCATCTTTGATGTCTTCTACTTCTACCACTACAGTATTTCCATCTTGTTGCGGAACTTCGAATTTTTGTCCCACTTTTACATCCATATCTTTAAATACTTCTTCTTTACTTACGGTAATCAATAACTCGTCTCTTTTAGGTCCATATGCCTCTTCGGGCTTCAGTTTGATGGTTTTCTTCTCATTCAACTCCATTCCTTCCACTGCTTTATCAAAACCTTCAATCATTTGGCCGGCCCCTACTTCAAATTCTAAGGGTTCCTTTGTAACTGAAGAATCAAATACAGTATCATCTGTGAATTTACCTGTATAATGTACTTTTACCTTGTTTCCTTTTTTTACTGGTGTCATAATAATTCCTTTACAATTTTTTTCAAATATAATAAACAAGTCTCGATAAATCCAATGATTTCTTATTTAATTTTCGGATTAAGCTCAATTTTAATATTGAATGGCTCATTATTTCTTTCCATATTAAAAATATCAGGCTTAATTTTCACTTGTTTATTTTCTTTTTCTTGATTTCACCTGCCTTCGCAGATGTATCCAAATCAAACGGGCAAGCATTAACAACCTTTATGTCCTGGTTTACAAATCGATTCTCAACATTTTTTTTGATATTATTTTAAAAACAAAAAAAATTTATTATCTTTGATAAAATCAAACTTAAACAAAAAAACATGTTTAATCTCAACGAAAATCAAAGCGGAAAAACACAGTCAAGAGAACCTCCAATTTTTGACTCATTATAAATTAAAAAAGAGTGATTCCGGAATCACTTTAGCTCCGAAATACTAATACTTTGTAAATTATGAATCAAAAGAAATCAACTATGAAAAACTTAAAATTATTATCTCTAATTGCCACGTTTACATGCATCTTGTTCGTAAATAATCTTTTTGGACAAGAAACTTATATGAAAATTAACGCTGGATATAGTGTTAATATGAGTTCTCAAAATTTAGAATACTTTGACTTTTATAACTACACCAGTGGCTCTAATTCAAATACAAATGAACAAGTATTTGTATCATTAGGCAAAGGATTAAATTTTGACGGAACAATTGGTTATATGTTTAATGAAAACATTGGTGCTGAATTACGGCTTTCATACCTTATAGGTGGTAAGTCAACAGCAAAAGATGACTATGATGATGGCACTACGGATTACACTATTTCATCTAATATGTTAAGGGCCAATCCTTCATTTGTTTTATCAACCGGTTTAAAGGCAATAAATCCTTATGCTAAATTTGGACTCATTATAGGAACAGGTTCTGTAAATTATGAATTTGAAGACAATGAAGACGGCGACATTTATAAAGCTAACATAAAAATGGATGGGGGATTAGCAGTAGGGTTAAATGCAGCCATTGGTGTTAACTATACTTTTAATGATAACATGTCACTATTTGGTGAAATCAATATGATTAATATGTCGTATGCTCCAGACAAGGGCGTATATACAGAAGCAACAGATAACGGAGCTGACGAACTACCAGATATGACTACCAGAGAAAAAGAAATAGATTTTGTGGATAGTTACACGTATAATCAAAATGATCCTCCGCCGGAATCAGAACCAAGAAAAGAATTGAAACAAAAATTACCATTTGGTAGTTTAGGATTAAATCTTGGATTAAGAATTGGTTTTTAATGACATAATAAGTTTATGTTTATAAACGGGACTTTAGCTTTGTCCCGTTTTTTGCATACTAAATATGATCCCGAAACTTTGAATTAAATCCGCCCAAGTTATGCCGGCCTTTTCCGAATCATTAACATGATTTCCCTGCGGCCGGGCGAAGGCGGTTAGCCTTTGTGCAGCGAAGTGAAGCTGATGCGCTGTGGCAGAGCGACAGGGGAGCTCCTGCCACAGCATGCAGCAGCACGCTGAGCTGCACAAAGCTAATAGCCGGAGACCGATAAGCCGCCCTGATAAACCTAAAATTCTTCTTGTAATTCCTGAAAGATTTCAAATACAACGGGACAGATGGCTGTATTTTTCACTGACAGATCAAGGGCCTGATAAAACTTTATTCGGTCGGTGAGCGGATAATCGCGACATGCGCGGGGACGATGCTCATAAATGGTGCAGTAATTATCAGCGCCAAGAAACGGACATGGCTGAGCACGAAATACATAATCGCCATCTTCGTCAATTTCAAAATACTGTGCAATAAGTGCCGAAGGTTTTGTTTTCAGATGTTTGGCAATTCTGTTGATATCCTGACCGGTTACAATAGGACTAATGGACTTGCAGCAGTTGGCGCATTCCAGACAAT
>JBNJGZ010000068.1:0-11537 GCA_051748065.1 Bacteroidota bacterium | reverse complement strand
ACCATTCGTGTGGAAGAATACAAACGTCCGCGTTTTGAAGTGAAGTTGCAAAAAGTAGATCAGGAATTCCGTTTAGGAGATGAAGTTATAATGCGTGGTGAAGCAAAAGCATACGCAGGAAGCAAGATAAGCAATGCCCGGGTTAGCTATGAAGTTGTCCGAAAGCCAAGATATATTCCCTGGGGGTATACATTTGGATATTACAGACCTCCATCATCCAGTAAGTCGGTGACGATAAAAACAGGTGAGTTGGAAACAGATAAGAATGGAGAATTTGATATTAAGTTTACGGCAATCCCCGGCGAGAAAGCAGGAGACAGGTTCAATTCCGTATTCCGGTATGAAGTTATTGCCGATGTAACAGATATCAACGGAGAAACCCGCTCCGACAGCCGTACTGTTTCTGCGGGAGAAAAAGCTTTGCATCTGGATGTTAAGATCCCGGAGAAGGTTGATCAATCAGAATTAATGAAATATAAAATTTCTACCACAAATCTTGATGGTTCTGAAATCCCGGCCGAAGGGACATTGAAAATTGAGCAATTACAACAACCGGAGCGCTTATTGAAACGTAGAGCATGGGATAGACCGGATAAGTTCTTATTTGACAAAGAAGAGTTTACAGATAACTTCCCGCATGAACAATACAAATCCGAACTGGATAAGCAAAAATGGAATGCGGATAAAGAGGTTTTTAAATGCAACTTCAATACGGCCAAATCCGATACCCTCACGATGAATTGTGCTGCTGACTGGAAAGAAGGTGTTTATAAGCTGACGATGATATCCGAGGACACCTTTGGCGAAAAAGTGGAAATGGAAAAGTTCTTTACCCTTTATAATCCTGAAACCAATGTAATGCCGGAAAAAACATTTTTCTGGACGGAAATCGATAAAAATACTGCACAGCCCGGCGAAACAGTGAATGTTATACTTGGATCATCAGCGCAAAAGGCAAATATTTATTTCTCTTACGGCTTGAACGGTAAAATATTGGATAAAAGAAAACTTACCTTGTCGGGAGAAAAGGAAAAAATCAGTATTCCTGTAAAAGAAGCATGGCGGGGTGGATTTTTTGTTTATGTGATGATGAATAAAGAGGGCAGCCTTTATCATAAAAAGTACAAAGTGAATGTGCCATTTTCTAATAAGAAACTGGAAACACAATTAGTAACTTTTCGTGATAAATTAAAACCGGGATCCGAAGAGGAATGGAAAATAAAACTGAAAGGACCGGAAGGCGAAAAGGTGGCAGCGGAAATGCTGGCTTCTATGTATGATGCCTCACTGGATCAATTCCTGCCGCATCAATGGAACTTTAATTATTTGTCGGGGAACTATTCCGGAATAACAATATTTTCTTCAAACCGAAGGTCTGTTCAAAATGCGTCTTATTTGGTTTATCACAGGAAAGATACACGTGAACCAAAAGATCTATCCAGAGAATATTTGATTTGGGAAATGTCAAGAATGTATTCTTTTGGCCGGATGAGAGGAAGTAGAGCAGATCTGCAAGAAGTTCATATGGTTGAGGATGCTGAGTCAGTTGACCATGAAGAACCGTTAATAAATAAAGATAAGACAGCAAAAGTTACTGATTCAGCAGATGAACAATCGAAAAAGCAGGATTCACAACAGGTCGAGGTTCGTAGCGATTTCTCCGAAACAGCATTTTTCTATCCCGGTTTAAAAACAAATGAAGAGGGAGAAATTTTGCTTTCCTTTACTATGCCGGAGTCGGTTACCCGCTGGAATTTCATGACCATGTCTCACACAAAAGACCTCAAATATGATTTGATGACGGAAAGTGTTCAGACTCAGAAAGAGCTTATGGTTATGCCTAATATGCCACGTTTTTTAAGGGAATCGGATACAATTTCGGTCAGCTCAAAAATCAGCAATCTTACGGATGATACATTAAGCGGCAAAGCTGAACTAACTTTATTCAATCCTGAAAATATGCAGGAAATATCAGAAAAATTTCAGATTGAAAATGAGCAACAAACATTTGTAATAGGAGATAACGGAAACGGAAGTGTAGATTGGACTCTGGTTGTTCCGGAGGGATACAGTGCGGTGACCTGGAGAGTTACAGCAGAAACCAAAAACCATTCGGATGGGGAAGAAGCTCTTTTGCCGGTCCTAACGAACAGGAAATTGGTAACTGAGTCTATGCCAATGTCTGTAAGATCCAAAAAAACCAAAAATTATGATTTTGATAAGCTACTTGCCTCAGGATCATCAAATACATTGCAGCATCACAGTTACACACTTGAAGTAACACAAAATCCAGCCTGGTATGCTGTACAGGCGTTGCCCTATCTGGCTGAATTTCCTCATGAATGTTCGGAGCAGATTTTCAGCAGGTACTATGCCAATAGTCTGGCCTCCACAATTGCCAATTCCAGCCCAAAGATTAAACAGGTCTTTGATACATGGCAAAATATTGAACCGGATGCCCTGATGAGTAAACTTGAAAAAAATGAAGAACTGAAATCGGTCATTTTAACTGAAACGCCATGGGTGATGGATGCAAAAAATGAACAGGAACAAAAGCGCCGGATTGCCATGTTGTTTGATTTGAATACTATGAGCAATAAAAAGGCAAAAGCTCTGGAAAAACTGGAAAATCAACAGTTAAAGAGCGGTGGCTGGCCATGGTTCGGAGGAGACTACCCTAACCGATACATCACACAACATATTGTTGCCGGCATGGGACATTTGGGAGCGCTTAATGTGGCAGATATTAAAAAAGATAAACGTCTGCACAAAATGCTGAAAAAGGCGATCGATTATATGGATAATGAAATCCGGGAGGATTTTAATCGCCTGAAAGAAAATGAAGCTAAGCTGGATGAAAATCACCTGAGTAAAATCCATGTACATTACTTATATGCCCGTTCATTTTTTATGAAAGAGTTTCCGCTGGAACCGCAGGATAAAAAGTCGTACCAATATTATTATGGACAGGCTCAACAATACTGGCTAAAACAAAACCTGTATTTGCAGGGAATGATTGCGCTAGCCAATAATCGAAATGACGATAAAAAGCAGGCAGTGAAAATCATGGAATCCATTAAAGATAAAGCTTTGCATGACGAAGAAATGGGAATGTACTGGCGCAAAAACAATGGATATTACTGGTCACAGGCACCGGTAGAACGTCAGGCTTTATTGATTGAAGCTTTTGATGAGGTCTTGCAGGATAAGCAAAGCGTTGAAGAAATGAAGCTGTGGCTTTTAAAACAAAAACAAACCCAAAACTGGAAGACAACCAAAGCTACAGCGGATGCTGTTTATGCTTTGTTATTGAGAGGTAGGGATTTGTTAACCACAGGAAATTCTGTGAAAATCACAATAGGTGACAAAACGATAGACCCCGAAACGGATTCTTCAATTGATACCGAAGCCGGTACCGGCTATTTCAAAAAAGTATGGACAAATGTAGAACCGGAAATGGGTAAGGTGAAATTTGAGAATCAGGGAGAAAATGTTGCCTGGGGAGCTGTTTACTGGCAATATTTTGAGCAACTGGATAAAATTTCCGGGCACGATACTCCATTGAGCCTGAGTAAAGAGTTGTACAAGGAAGTAAAAACGGAAACCGGCCGTAAGCTTGAAAAAATAGATAAGCAAACGGATCTGAGTCCCGGCGATCGAATTAAAGTGCGCGTAATTCTTAGCACGGACCGTGATATGGAATATGTTCACCTGAAAGACATGCGTGCTTCCGGTCTCGAACCGGTAAATGTGTTGTCGCAAATGAAATACCGGGAAGGACTAAGATATTATGAAAGCACAAAAGATGCAGCTACTCATTTTTTCTTTGATTGGTTGCCTAAAGGAAAATATGTCTTCGAGTATCCGCTTTATGTTGCGCAAAAAGGAAATTTCAGTAATGGTATAACTACAGTTCAATGTATGTACGCCCCTGAATTTTCAGCTCATTCCAAAGGAATACGATTGGACATTCGGTAATTTTAGTACTTTAAACCATAATCTACTAAGGAGTTTTTCTCCGTTGAATTGTGTAATTTAGCAGAATATTAAAAAATCTTTATGGCGACTTATCGACGTTGGCTTTTTGTTTTACCTGTATTACTGTTGATAGGCTTCATAGCCTGGTATTTTTCGCATATTGTAGCCTATATTCTTATTGCTGCTGTGGTTTCTTTTATTGGTCATCCTTTGGCCAATTTACTGGATCGTATACAGATCGGCAGATTTAAGATGCCTCATTTTCTAAGTGCATTACTTACACTGATTGTTATAGTAGGAATTGTAGCTGCTTTCTTCTCTGTTTTTGTGCCGATTTTGGTGAGTCAGGCAAGAAATTTTGCAGAGATTGATGTTACGGAGTTGTTGGCAAGTTTAAATGAACCGTTAATGCAGTTTCAGCAATGGGCTTTAGAAAAAGGATTTATTGATGAAGGTGAGTCTGTACAGCAAATGATTAGCACTCAATTGTCTTCTTTTTGGAGTTATACAAATTTGGCTGATGCCTTTAATCACTTAATAGGAATAACAGGCTCTCTTATTGTCGGAATATTCGCTGTCTTATTTATAAGTTTCTTTTTTATTAAAGACAAATATTTGTTCACTAATGCTATTCTTTTATTGGTGCCTGATAAGTATCATGAAAAGACCAAAAAAATTATTGTAGACACACGCCATTTGTTAAGCCGATATTTTATCGGGGTTTTGGGCGAAGTGATTTCCATGATGGCTTTAATTACCGTTGGCGGCATGATCGTAGGTGTGAAAAATGCTTTTTTGATTGGCTTTATCGGAGGATTGATGAATATTATTCCCTACATCGGACCGGTCATTGGTGCAACTATAGGAGCGCTGTTTGTAGCATCAGGTAACCTGGAGGCAAGTTTTTATGATGTCACTTTTCCTATGATGATCTCAATAGTTGTGGTTTTTGCCATCAGTAATCTGATTGATAACATTCTTCTGCATCCATTGATATATGCCACCAGCGTAAAATCTCACCCTGTAGAAATATTTCTTGTTTTGCTAATTGCCGGATCTTTGGCTGGCATGCTTGGTATGATCCTGGCTATTCCAACGTATACCTTCTTCCGCGTAATTGCGAAACAATTTTTTAGTAATCTGAAGGTTGTCCAGAAAATTACAGAACGAATATGATGATTCCGTCAAAATGGAGAGAAGCTTACTATTTATCAGGAACGTTAACATTTCAACGCCTCTGGAACTGGATAAAACAGGAAATCAGTTACCCATTAAGTTATTGGACAAAAAAAACCCTACTTTGGTCATATCCTTCATCTTTTTCTTTGGAGCCTACCAATTACTGCAATTTGAATTGTCCGGAATGTCCGGCCGGAGCGCTGGAGATGAAACGTGATAAAGGATTTATCAGTCCTCAGGTTTATGTTCCTGTAATTGACCAGCTTGCTGAGCATGCCATGTATCTGATATTATATTTCCAGGGAGAACCATTTCTGCATCCGCAAATTTTTGATATTATACAATATGCACGCAGCAAAAATCTTTATGTGGTTATCTCAACAAATGGGCATTATTTGGATAAAGAAAAATCCCATCAATTGGTTAATTCGGGGTTGCACAAACTGATTGTTTCATTGGATGGCGCAGATCAAAAAGCGTATGAGGTTTATCGTAAAGGCGGAGATATTAATAAAGTGTTGCAGGGAATACAAAACGTTGTTGAAGCAAAAAACCGTTTGAATAGCAGGAAACCGCTAATTGAACTTCAGTTTTTAGTGCTTAAAACCAATGAGCATCAAATGAAAGAGGTCAAAAAACTTAGCAATAAGTTGAATGTTGACCGATTGGCATTAAAAACAGCCCAGATTTATAATTTTAAGAATGGAAGTCCGTATATACCGGAAACCGATAAGTATTCACGCTATCGAAGGCATGAAAACGGGGAGTATGAAATTAAAATGCAAATAAAAAACCGTTGTTATCGAATGTGGAGTGGCTGTGTAATTACTTTTGACGGTTATATAGTTCCCTGCTGTTTTGATAAAGACGCATCTTTTGCTATGGGTAATATACGCGATCGTTCATTTAAAGAGATATGGAAAAATGAGAATTATCGGAAATTTCGAAAACAAATTCTTAAAAATCGCAAGGGTATTGAAATGTGCCGGAACTGTACAGAAGGATTAAAATAAAGCAAAAAAAATGATGGCAAGCCCTCGCTTGCCATCAACCCTAAACCTAAAAATAAATAGTTATGAGCGTCTCAATATTCTGATCACCCAAAACATTATGTTAGACTGTCATTATATCTTTTTCTTTTGCCTCGAGATATTCATCAGCTTTTTCTGTGTATTTATCCGTTAGCTTTTGAATTTCGTTTTCCAGACGTTTTGTTTCATCTTCCGCCAGCCCTTCTTTTTCTAAATTTTTAGCTGCATCATTGGCTGATTTGCGGATATTACGAATGCTGATTTTTGCATTTTCCGTAACTTCCTTGGCTTTCTTTACAAGGTCTTTACGCCGTTCTTCAGTAAGAGCCGGAACCGTAATGCGTATCAAAGTACCGTCATTTTGAGGATTAAAACCTAAATTAGCTGCCATGATCGCTTTCTCAATGTCTTTCATGGTATTTTTATCCCATGGTTGAACTAAGATAGTACGTGGATCGGGAGTGCTAATGCTTGAGAGCTGATTTAAAGGCAGTAATGTGCCATAGCTTTCAACTTTTACACCATCCAACATACTGGGATTGGCTTTCCCTGCACGTATTTGAAGTAGTTCACGTTCAAGGTGTTTGATGGCGCTTTCCATCTGTTGCTTTGTGTCTTTATAAACTGATTCGGCTTCCTCGTTCATAACTGGTTAATTTTTCTCTTGTCCACAAAAATAATAATTTAACTTAGAAATGCAATAAAAAATCATGTAAATGATACGAAGAAGTTTAAATTTGGTTGCTGTTTCATTAAGATTATTTTTTGCGGTATTGTATAAACTAAGCTGAGACGTTGGCTTTTCCCCTGGATAAGATAAAAAAAATAATTCTTATCCGGTTATTGTTTTTATTTTTACAAAAAAAACAGGTGCTTTATGAGTTATTATAAAAATATGATATTGATTGGTGTGACAATCTTGTTTTTTTCTTCCTGTGAAATATTGAAGGAGTTTGAACCTCCTGATAGTCCAAAACCGGATCCTTTAAGTGAACAAGAAGTTGCCGATGGACTAAAAGAAGCTCTACAGGTTGGAACAAAAAATGCTGTTGAGCAATTAGAAAAGAAGAATGCTCTTTATAAAAATTCTCAATTGCGAATACCTTTTCCTGAAGAAGCTAAAATCGTGGAAGAAAAACTTCGGCAAGTAGGGATGGGTGATCAGGTTGATAAATTTATCAAAAAGATGAACCATGGAGCCGAGGCGGCCATGGCAAAAGCCCAACCAGTATTTGTGGATGCAATAAAGCAAATGACAATAAAAGATGCATGGAACATTCTGAAAGGACCTGATAGTGCAGCAACACAATATTTCTATGAAAAAACACATGATGATCTTTATGAGTTATTCAAACCGGAGATAAAAGAAACGCTGAATGAGATGCAGGTCACAAAGCTTTGGTCTGATGTAATGACAGCCTATAATAAACTTCCGCTTCAACAAGAAGAAGTCAATACGGATTTACCGGATTATGTAACCAAAAAGGCTATGGATCGGTTATTTGACCAGATTGCTGCTGAAGAGCGAAAAATTCGCGAAAATCCCGTTGCACGAGTTACTGATTTATTGAAGAAAGTCTTCAGCCGTCAATAATACTCTGTTTTTTCAACCAGTGGATTGTATCTTGTATCGCCTGATCTGTAGATTTTAATTTATCAGGCAAATAAGGTTTCGCCTTGGCATTGGTGTAGTAGTTTTGGATACATAATATGCGCATGTTCGTTAAAGAGAGTTCAGTTTTGATACCAAATGTTCTCAGCAAACTTCCTGCAAAGCCAGATAAAAGTAAAATGGCTCCGGGTATTTTTATCAGTTTTGTTTTTTGCTGATTGTAATGAATGATTTTCTGGAAAAATTCACGATACGAAAGATTTTCATTGCATAATAAATAGGCTTCGCCGGAAGCTGCTTTTTCTGTAATGTTAACCGTAGCTTTTGCTGCATCTGAAACATGGATAAAGTTTTTTCCGCCGGGCGGATAAAACAAGAACCGTTTATTGAGCCCCCACAAAACAATTTTATCAGAGCCATTTCCTGTCCCGTAAGCCCCGAGCATAAATGTTGGATTGACTATGTTTACGGGAATTTCTTCAGATGCATTTAAGCTAATTTTCTGAGCAGATGTTTTGCTTTGGGCATAAAAGGACTTTGTAAAAGGAAACAGAGAAGGTGCTTTTTCATTTCCAGGATTGGTAATAGTTCCATAACCAAAAGCATTAGCCGTGCTCACATAAATGAATTTTTTTATTTCATTTTTTTTGGCTGCCTCTAAAATAGCTTTTGTTCCTTCAATATTGATTTTCTTGTACCTTTTGAAATCTATTATGTCTTGGCTAGTTAGTGCTGCAGCATGTATCACGTAATCACAATTCTTAATAGCCTCTGAAATATCATAAGCATCGGTAAACTTTCCTTCAAAAAGAGTTAATCCTTTTCTTGAGGAAATTTTCATTTTTTCCTTTTGGCGGACTATCGCATTCACTTCATATCCCCGGGTCAATAATTCCAGGGTTATATGAGTGCCGAGAAGGCCATTTGCACCGGTTACTAATACCTTCATCAGGGATTTATTTCTCTTTTGGTTATTTTGGTTATTAAGGGTAAACGTATTTCTATGGGTACAATTTTCATTAATATTCGACGAAAACTGTTTGTTTTGTTTAACAAGATGACCTTGGAGCGTTTAAAAAGCTTGCGGAGACTTATTTCTGCTACTTCTTCGGCTGATAAAATCCCAATGCGTGCAAAAAAACCTTGTTTGTTAATTCTTTGTGTTATATCCTCATTGGTTTTCATAGGTCCTGGATTAACAACACTTACAAATACATTTGTTTCAGAAAGTTCCTGGCACAGCCCGCGGGTGAAGTAGTTGATAAAAACTTTGGATGCCGGGTAAACTGTTTTATAGCCAGTGGGACTGAAGGCCGATATACTCGATACATTAAGGATGTAGCCTTCGGGTTGGTTTAACAGGTTCGGCAACATCTGATGCGTTAAAATGGATGTGGCCATTACATTTAGCTGAATAATTGAATTAATATAGTCTACCCTGGCCTTGACAAATTCTTTTGTACCCCCTAATCCCACATTGTTTATAAGCATGCAAATGTCAAAGTGCTCATTAGCCCAACTGGCTAGTGAAATAACATTTTCTTTTATACATAAGTCGGTCTCATAATAATGGCTTTTTGTGTTGTATTTCTTATGAATCTCTTGAGCTAAATTTTTCAACTCATTATCATGCAAGTCAACCAATAGTGTGTTAATTTTTCTTCGAGAGAGGGCCAGGGCATATTCCTTGCCTAAGCCCTGGCCTGCTCCGGTAATTAGTGCATATTGATTATTAGTAAATTTAGGTCTCATGATTGCTTGCTTAGCAAATGTTTTCTTTTGTCAAATGCGATATTTCTTAACAAAAATAGCAAATATAAAGTGATACATAAATTAGTGAATCTTTAGTGCAATGGTTGTTATAGTTGTTGTTTGATAGCAGATATGTTTTAAAAGCATAAAATCAATCCGCCATCAATCTTAGTAACTCAGCCCTGTCTTCATCAGTTAACTTGTGATGAATTCCCTGGGCCTGATTTTTATTCATAGAATTTAATAATTCATCTTTATTTGATTTATTGTTCAGGTCAATATCGCTAAGGCGAATGGGCGTTTCAATTTTATTGAAGAATCTTTCAAGTTCCTCAATAGTAGCATCTGCAGTGTCAACATCGAATAATTCCTTACCCAGTTCAGCAATTCTGTCATTAAGTTTATTCTTGTAAAACTTTAACCATGCCGGATAAGCAATTGTTAATGAAGCTCCGTGTGGTACATCAAAGAGCAACGACATTTCATGGCCCAAAGCATGAACACCCCAATCTCCGGATACTCTTCCATTGTTAGTAAGACCATTCAGAGCAAGTGTAGCTGCGTACATGATTTTAGCCCTTAAGTCATAATTTTTCAGATTGTCCAAAAGGGGAGGCCCGTATTCAATAGCTTCTCTGATAATGCTGGTGACAATCTTATCGGATAATGAAGCATCACCAACACCGAAATAAGCTTCCAGTGAATGAGCAACAAGATCGGCAATGCCATAAGCTGTGTACTTTCGATTAACTGTAAAGGTGTTCTCAGGGTCCAGAAAAGAATGAGCTGGATACATCAATGGATGAACAAAACCTAACTTTTGACCGGTTTCATGATTCTGCAACACCGCTACAGGATTCATTTCCGTGCCTGTTGCAGCTAATGTAAGTACGGTTAATAGAGGTAGTGATTGTTTTGGTTTGGCTTTTTTGGAATAAAAATCCCAGGCATTATGCTCCGAAGGGATAGTTAACGCCATAGCTTTTCCGGAGTCCACAACACTGCCACCGCCAACGGCAATAACCATATCAGCTTTAAAATCACGTGCTTTTTCTACGGCAGCATCTACATCATCCACTAAAGGATTTGACTTTATGCCGGAATATTCGATAAAATCAATGGCGTGATTTTTCAATTGCTGCACAACCTGATCATAAATACCATTCTTTTTTATAGAACCTTTACCGTAAATCAATAAAGCTTTCCGGCCATATTGCTGGGCCGATTGACCAAGGTCGCCTACTACGCCGCTTCCGAAATGTAACTTTGTCGGATTGTAATACGTGAAATTTTCCATAGTTTTCTTTTTTTTAATAACCCTAAAATAAGACTTTTTGTTTAAAAGGAGCATAAATATAAAAAACCATGCCGCTCAAAGCGGCATGGTTACCCTAAAAACCATGAAAAAATTTACTCCATGGAATGTCTTAGTTTATTGTATGATAATTTTTTTTGTTACAGTTGTAGAATTTGTAAGATCTTCTAAATAAAGAACGTTTACCCCTTCGCTTAAATTATAACTATCGATATCAATTTCGTTTTTATTTATCTTTTTCTTGAGAACCTGTTGTCCTGAAGAATTGTAAATAGTTATATTTATATCTTTTTCCGAACTTTGAATTGTAAATTGGTCTCCGTGGTTTACAGGATTGGGGAAGACATTCAACACCATTTCCTTATCGTTGCTAATATCTTCTATCCAACTATAAGATGTTGACCCATCATAATCCGTTTGTTTGATCCTGTAATAAATATTTTGACCGCTAACATTTTCGGCGTCAATATATGAGTAATTGATGATTTCGTTGGAAGTCCCGGCTCCTTCTATTGTTGCGATATTTTCAAAATCCGAATTGTCTACTGCCCTTTGAACGGTAAAATAATCATTATTTATTTCTGAAGCTGTTGCCCAGCTTAACTCATTACCTTTTGATGTTTCTCTCGTGTTAAATTCAATAAGTTCAACAGGTAATGGGTCATCATCT
>JBNJGZ010000067.1:0-11631 GCA_051748065.1 Bacteroidota bacterium | reverse complement strand
AATTTGTTATCAAATAAAATTCGCCAATGATAAAATATTATGATTTTGTTATCCGGATTGTCTTTTGTATCTTTGCCTCAAGAGTTGGGTAGCACTGTTTACTTCCATCTCAATTCCTCACTACTTGCACATGTGTTATCCGGCTCTTCTTATTTTAATCATAAAACATCCAGGAAACACCAAACTGAAAAGAATCATCCCGCATGGGATAAGAAGGCATCAAAAAATATCGCTTATCACCTAATAATGCATTTAAATGGGAATACCTCACAAAAATCCGCGCTCGCTTAATTTTAAAATTTGCAAACACATCTACATACGGATAACCTCCTAACTGTTGGTCATTTTGGAGAGCAAAAGCTTGTGTTGCCGGAATATATTTGTGTCCTGAAAAGGATGAATGAAAAGTAAGCTGGGTTCCAACCTGGGTTTTTAATACGCCCTGAATCAAATTAAAGGAATAATACAATTCATGTTTCGACATAAACTCCGGTAATCTTAAATAATCTTCCCCGAAAACCCTTTGGTATTTTAAAATATTATCAAATGTAATTCTATTCCATTTCACTTTAGGTTCTATACTAAGCTGCAAAAGCTGAAAAGCATTATCGCTTTGTTCCGGCTTTCCGAAAGTATTAAAATAGATATAGTCTGAGATATTATAAAAAGACACAGACCCATTTACATTTGGATGTTTACCCTCAGCAACCAAATAAGACAAATTGGTGTTATTGAAATGATTTTTCCATTGGTAATAGGTAGAGTGATAACTGTTCAACAGAACCGACGGAAATGCATTCACAAGCCCTGCTTTTAAATGACCTTCAAATTGGGAAAATTTTCTGCTTACATCAGCTTTAAGTTTCCATTCCTGATTATTTCCGGAACCGGAGAATGCCATATCTCCGTATAGACCAATTGCATTTTTCCCTTTTTTAAATGTTACCCCAATGGCAGGATTCCAGATATGAACAAATGTATCTTTTTTCTGCTGCCAGGTTTCATAATACTTGTGCTTTATTCGGGTATCAAAATCAATGGTGTTAAAAGAAAATTTTACTCCGAAGGTATTAACTATTTTTTTAATTGCTGTTGAATCTTTAACTTCCCCAATATCTTGCGGAGCCGGATAAAATTCATTTACATTCCCTCCATCCGTATACGTATAGCTATTTTTTTGATAATAAAGATCATGGTAAAAGCCAATGCCTAATGAGTCATTCGTAGTGGTAGAATCAGCAGTTGGGTAATATCGCTGATTCAAATGTAACCCACCCCCCTTTATTAACAGACGTGCATTAGGCAGATTCACCGGTATTAATTGTTTTTCATCATATTCGGTAGAATCCGTAAAGTAAGAATTAGCCTGAATGCCACCATGATCATCAGCCTGAACTTTGTTATGGAAATAGGTTGCTGAGGCATGATATTTATTGGAATTGGAAGAATAACGTAAGTTAAACACCGGGCTTTCATGGTTTGCCAAATGATGCTGATAAGTCCCGGGCGAATTTAAAACTTTGTATTCCACACTAAAATAAAACTCCGGAGTAACCGGTTGAGCATGTAAAACTTTAAAATATTGCTCTTTATCTTTCCCCATGACATAATACAAATCGGTAATCGCTTTTAAAGATGTATAATATTTGATATTTCTTTTCCGCCATAAATGGGGAAGATAAGGATCGGAAAAATGTATATCCCTGTCAATGTTTAAGATCAGATCATTATGTGAAATATCCAGCTTTCGCAGAGCATGCCCTATATTGGACTGGCGCTGAAAAAAATCGCCATACTCCAGTTCCGGCCTGTATTGATAGAACCCATCACTCGTTTTTGAATAACGAATGGAATCATTAATCAGAATATCTTCCTCTTGAGCATACGTATAATATAAAGCTGTTGAATCCACTTTATCCTGAGAATAAATGCTCAACGAAGCGAAGACCAATATGAACAGTAGACTATTTTTGATTTGCTTCTTCATAAAATTCAGTATCCAAAAATACGATAAAACAAAGACAAAAACGAATGAATATGGCAATTGGTATTCAGAAAACCTATAAACAGGTTTTTATAAAGTTTATTGCTCATGCCAGGCTAATTTTGTATGTGGCCTAATAATGACTGGTTTCTTTAAAGACCATACATAATATTAAATACCAAACTAAAGATATTACGGCAGAAATATTTTGTTCAAACCGATCTTTTTTTTCGATCTTTGCCTGTCTAAAATCAAAAAAATGATAACAAAAAGCCAAATCAATAACTTCCTGAAATACAACTCCAGCCTGTTAGGTTTTGGATTTCTCATGGCTTTTTTTTCCAGCTTTGGACAAACTTTTCTATTATCACTTTACCTGCCTCCTATTGAATCATTTTTGGGGCTTACAAACACTGAGTTAGGTTCCATCTATGCAATAGCCACCATAGGAAGTGCACTTACTTTACCCTGGCTGGGCGGTTTTTTTGATAAAAAAGACATCAAATATTACAGCTTATTTGTCATACTGGGATTATTTTTCTCCTTACTGATACTATCCTTTTCCTATTATGTTGTCATGGTGATTATTGGCTTTTATGGCTTACGCCTTTTTGGCCAGGGGTTAATGACGCACACTTCTGTATCCGCTATGGCCAGGTACTTTTCTTCCAATCGTGGAAAAGCAATAGGAGCCGCAAGCTTAGGCCACCCTGCCGGTGAAGCCCTGCTACCAATTCTAATAGCCTTATTGATTAGCGCAACAGGATGGCGGGGTGCACTACAAATCTCAGCAATAAGCTGCATTGTACTTATTGTCCCTTTGGCTATGATCCTTTTATACAGATCAAAATCAAAGATTAAGGCTTATAACATTCAGGCCCGGAAAGAAAGCAAAAATGATCAAAAAACTATAAATATCTGGCATATCATAAAAACTAAGAATTTCTGGATAATTTCTCCTGTAATTTTTATGGTTGGGTTTACGAATACGGCAATATTCTTTTTTCAATTAAAGCTTGGAGATATAAAAGGCTGGAGTCCGGAATGGGTAGCTGGGTCAATTTCCGCATTTGCCATAGCCGGAGCCGTCGGTATGCTTGGGATTGGTTCCTTTATAGACCGTTTTACCGGAAAACGCTTATTTCCTTTTTATATGATCCCTTATGTTGCCGGTTTGTTAATTCTGGTATATTTTGACCAGCCACTTGCTTACCCAATAGCCCTGGCTTTTGCCGGATTGGCCAGCGGTGCCGGACGAACCATAAAAGACTCTATGCTGGCTGAAATATACGGTGTTAAAATTATTGGTCAAATCCGCAGTATTTTTACTACAGTCATGGTTATAAGCACAGCCATTGGCCCGGTTGTTTTTGGAATTATGCTGGATTTGAATATTGGCTTTTCAGAGATATTTGCCTCAGTAATTATTGCTATGACACTCTTCGTTATCAATGGATTAAGGCGTTTACAAACAGAAGGTGAATATTAATCAGGGATATACAGAGAGAGATTGATAAACCTACATTTTTTCATTATCTTTATGTCCATAATTTAATGTTGCATTTTTCTTGCAAATTAATGCACTAATTTTGCCTGTATTCAATCAATATCCGGAGGACTAAGATGAACAATAGTGAGCAAAATAAATATTTGAAAGATAAAGTAAACTCCTTATCCCACCAAATACAAGAATTACAGGCCCGCCTTAATAATACTCCTGAAAAGGCACTTCAGGAAAGAGTTAAAGAACTTCAATGTCTGTATAAGATCGCGAATTTGTCCCAAAACAACGATTTATCAATAGAAGAATTTCTTCAAAACGCCGTTAATACAATACCTCCTTCCTGGCAATACAGTGAAATAACGTGCGCTCGTATTCGCTATAATGGAAAAACCTATACGACACCTAATTTTCAGGAAACCCCGTGGAAACTATCATCAGATATCGTCTACAATAATAAAAAGAAAGGAAGTGTTGAGGTTTTTTATCTGGAAGAAAAACCAACGGCTGACGAAGGGCCATTTTTGAAAGAAGAACGAAAATTAATAGATGCCGTTGCATTGCATTTAGGCCAATACCTCGAGCGAAAGGAAATAACTATAAAGCACCAGCAAAGTGAAGAATATCTCCGGATCACATTGAATTCTATAGGGGACGGGGTTATTGCGACTGATACATCGGGGAAAATCACCCTTATCAACCCGGTTGCAGAAGAGCTTACTGGATGGACTTTTCAGGAAGCACGAGGACATCCGGTGGAAGAAATCTTTGTAATTAAAAATTCGCAAACAGGTGAAAATGTAAGCAATCCTGTTGAAAAAGTTTTGAAAACAGGTAAAATTGTCGGATTAGCTAATCATACAAAACTTATTGCCAAAAACGGAAACGAATATCAGATTGCCGATTCAGGTTCTCCAATCAAAGATAAACACAATAATATTATTGGAGTCGTTTTGGTTTTCAGGAATGTTACTAAAGAGTACAATATACAGGAAAAGCTTAAAATCAGTGAAGAGCGATTCCGAACAATTGTAGAAGGAGCTCCTGAGCCCATCTTTATACAAATTCAACACAATTTCGCATTCTTAAATCCTGCTGCGTGTAAGTTATTTGGCATAGACTCACCGGATGAATTGACCGGAACACCGGTAATCGATCGTTTTCACCCTGACTTTCACGAAATCATAAAAAAAAGAATCCAAAAATTAAATAAAGCAAAAGAATCTATTTCTGAAAAATTTGAACAGAAATTAATCCGAAAAGACGGATCTAATGTCTGGGTTGAAACCGTTGGCGAGCCTATAAAATACATGGGAAAAGATGGAGGACTGGTGTTTGTCAGGGATATTTCTCAACGGAAAAAAGCCGAAGAGAAAATACGAAAGAATGAAGAAAAGTATAGAACACTCTTTTATGAAACCCCGCTTGGGATCATCCATTACGATAACAACGGAGTTGTCATTGATATTAATGAAAAGTTTGTTGAAATCATCGGAGCTGCACAAAAAGATATCCTCGAAGTTGATATGTTAAATGATTTAACGGACAACGACTTTATTAACGCAGTGAAATCTTCCTTATTAACAGGTAAAGGATATTACGAAGGAAATTATACGTCAGTAAAAGGTCAAAAAACAACCCCCATACGGGCTATTTTTAAAGGTATTTGCGATAGCACAAATACCATTATTGCCGGGATGGCATTAGTAGAAGATATTTCAGAGCGTAAAAAAGCGGAAGAAAAGCTAAAAACCCTGAAAAACAATCTTCAGGCTGAAGTAAAAGAAAAAACAAAAGAACTGCAGGAGCGGGTTGCTGAGTTGCAAAGATTTCACGATGCTACAGTAGAACGGGAATTCCGGATAAAAGAACTACGTGACGAGATTGAACGGCTAAAAGGAGAAGACTCATGAATTTAACATATCGTTCTGTCATATTACTTTTTATGGTAATTCTTCTGTTATCTCAGGGATTATCACAACCTCCCGTTATCAAAGACTCAGAAAACAATTCACGGGATACTTTAACAGTTGCTGCAGAACCTGAATATCCCCCGTATAGTTTTGTTAATCAAGAAGGGAACCCGGAAGGACTTGCAATTGATCTTATGAAAGAAGCGGCAAAAGCTGCCGGTTTAAATGTAAAGTTTAAAATTGGTGTTTGGAGCCACATTAAACAAGAACTGGCCAATGGACAAATTGATGCTCTGCCATTAGTTGGACGCACACCGGAGCGAGAAGAACTGTTTGACTTTACCATGCCCTATCTATCATTGCATGGTGCTGTTTTTGTCCGGGAAGAAAACACCAGCATCAAGTCTTTAGACGATTTAAAAAACAAAGAAATCATCGTAATGAAAGGCGACAATGCAGAGGAATTTGTTCGCCGCGAAGAATTATCAGAGAAAATTTTCACTGTAAAAACATTCACGGAAGCCTTCAAAAAACTTGAGAGTGGCCAACATGATGCTATTATCACTCAGCGCATTATGGGAATAGAATTGCTTGATAAATTAGGCATCGAGTCAATAAAACCCCTTGACATTCAAATACCGGAATTTCGCCAGGATTTTTGTTTTGCAGTAAAAGAAGGCGATGATCAATTATTGGTTAAGTTAAACGAAGGCCTTTCTGTTATTATTGCAAACGGCACTTACGATAAAATCAGGAATAAATGGTTAGGGCCAAAAGAAGAACATTTCATTTCAAAAGAACAACTTTGGGAAATTGCTTTGTTTGTTTTATTACCTTTACTTATAATAGCGATTATAGGCTGGATCTTTTTCTTGCGACGTGAAGTTAAAAATCGTACATCGCAATTAAACAAAGAAATAGAACAACATAAAGCGTCATTAGATAAGTTACAGATAAAACAAAAACAACTCACCAAAAGTGAAGAACAAATTCGCTTATTATTGAATTCCACTGCTGAAGGGATCTATGGAATTAACCGTAATGGAGAATGTACATTTATGAACAGGTCTGCTCTTATGATGTTAGGATTTGATTCAACAAATCAAGTGCTGGGAAAAAACATGCATAATTTAATACATCATACCAAAGAAGACGGTTCCAGCTGCTCTATCGAAGAATGCAATATTTTCAAAGCTCTTAGAGAAGGAAAAGGCACTTACAGCGATAAAGAGATATTCTGGCACTCGAACGGGAACACCTTTCCGGTTGAATACTATTCCTACCCTATCAAACAAAACAATGAAGTTACCGGAGCAGTTATAACATTTTCAAACATTACAGAAAAAAAACAAGCGCAAAGGGAACTTTTGCAGTTAAAAAATGATCTGGAAAATCAGGTAGCTGAGCGAACGGCAGAATTAAATGAAAAAGTCCAAAAGCTGAATAAATCGCAAAAGGCGATGCTTTACATGGTGGAAGACCTGAATAAAATGACGGAAGACTTAAAAAAAGAGCGCCAAAAGTTAAAAGAATCGAATAAGGAATTGGAAGCTTTTGCTTACTCCATATCCCACGACTTGAGAGCACCTTTACGCGCTATTAACGGATATTCTGCATTCCTGCAGGAAGACTTTTCGAAAGAACTTGGCCAGGAGGGCTCCCGTTATATTCAGGTTATAAAAGAAAATGCCTCCAAGATGGACCATTTGATCACTGATTTGCTAAACTTATCCCGTGTATCCAGATCAGAACTAAAATTTGTAACTGTAGACATGAATGAGAGAATTAAAACTATCCTTCAGGAAATAATCTCCGAAGACGAAAGAAAAGAATTTGAGATTCATATAGGTGAATTACCGAAAGTAAAATGTGATTCTCGTCTTATAAGACAGGTATGGCAAAACCTATTGGGCAATGCTTTAAAATATAGCGCTAATTCAAAAATTAAAAAAATCGAAATTGACGCACAGGAAAAGGATAAGGAAATTGTTTTTTCGGTAAAAGACCACGGGGCAGGCTTTAATGCCAAATATAAAAATAAATTATTTGGCGTCTTTCAGCGTTTGCACCGGGAAAATGAATTTGAAGGAACCGGCGTTGGTCTGGCTATAGTGCAACGAATTATTCACCGCCATGGAGGCAACGTATGGGCAGAAGGAGAACAAAATAAGGGAGCAGTATTTTATTTTTCACTTTTAAAATGAATATTAATCTAAATACACTATCAGAAAAACACTTATAACATGGAACCTACAGATGATATTGAAATTTTAATTGTAGAAGACAATGCCAGTGACGCCGAAATGGCCATGCGTGCATTTGAAAAAAACAAGTTAACAAACAAAATCCATATTGTAAGAGATGGAGAAGAAGCTTTGAATTTTGTCTTTGCAAATGGAGAATACGCCCATAGAAATAAGGAACGAAAACCGAAAATAATATTATTGGATTTGAAGTTGCCGAAAGTCGACGGGCTTGAGGTTCTACGGGAACTCAAAAAGAACGAAGAAACAAAAATCATCCCCATGATTGTGTTAACTTCATCAAAAGAAGAAAAAGATATTATTGAAAGCTATCGTCTGGGCGTAAATAGTTATATTGTAAAACCGGTTGATTTTGATAAATTTGTCGAAGCAGTTCGGGAACTGGGGCTTTATTGGCTATTGCTTAATCAACATCCATAGCAAAATGAGGAACAAATAGTTTTTTACCGGGAGCTTCATTATATCTTAAAATACACGGAAGGGTTTTGGAACGAATAGAAATCTTACTTCTTTAATAAAAAATCAACATAAAACATGGAAAGTCAAAACCAAACAATACGGATACTTTTTGTAGAAGACTTACTTACAGACGCAGAACTTGCACAACGTGAATTAAAGAAAGAAAATATTAATTTCAGCGGGAAAATCGTTGATACGGAAAAAGAATTTGTAACTCATTTACAAGAGTTTAGCCCTGATATTATCATCTCCGACTATTCTATGCCATATTTTGATGGCATGAGTGCTTTGAAAATCACTCAATCTTTTAATCATTATATTCCTTTCATCGTTCTTACCGGTTCAGTAAATGAGGAAACTGCAGTGGCTTGCATGAAAGCAGGTGCAGATGATTATGTATTAAAAGAAAATATAACCCGGCTCCCATTTGCGGTATTGGAAGCAATCAAAAAAAACAAAAACCGCATTGAGAAAGAAAAAATGCAACAGCAGGTAATAAACAGCCTGGAAGAGTATCAGGATTTATTCAATAATATGAATGAAACCGTCTGGATCATTCATCCCAATGGTGAATTACTTGATGTAAATGATACTGCTGTTAATAAGTTGGGCTTCTCTAAAGATGAATTGCTGGAAAAGGGAATTATTGGAATTGACGCATTCCTTTCAAAAGATAAAATAAAACAGCTTATTTCTGCAATGCCAAAAGATGAGACACAAATTTTTGAAACATGGCATAAATGCAAAAACGGAACTCAAATTCCTGTTGAAATTAGTTCCACCGTGATCCGTTATCAGGGTGAAAAGGCAATCTTATCAGTTGCAAGAGACATTACAGAACGAGTTGAAAATCAAAGAGCCCTCTATGAAGCTGAACAGAAATACAGAAACTTGGCCGAATCAATCGGAGCAATATTATGGGAATATGATATCACAAATGATCAATGGACTTACGTTGCGCCTCAGGTATTAGACCTGCTGGGCTACAAACCTAAACAATGGCATAATTTTGAATCCTGGAAAACAAAAATTCACCCGGAAGATAAAAACAATGTATTGAACTATTATCAACAAATAATAGAGAACTCAATAGATCAATCGGTTGAGTATAGGCTAAAAAAACAAGATGGTAATTTTATATGGATCCAGGATCATTTTAAAGTAGAATATGATCAGGGAAAAGCAAAAAAATTACGCGGACTGATGCTGGATATTTCTCAACGGAAAAAAGCAGAAAAAACGCAATACTTCCTCTATAAAATTGCTACAGAGTCTTTAAACGCCTCAAACCTTAAAAAGTACTTAAAATATATCCACCATGAATTAAAACAAATCATCAAAGCAGAAAACTTTTCAATTGCTTTATATGATAAACAAAAAGATGCTTATAGCATTCCCTTTTTTAAAGATAAATATGATAACTTTAATAATTATACCTCCATCTCATTAAAAAACACCCTAACAGATTATGTCAGGAGAACCGGAAAACCACAACTAATTACTGCAGAAAAAGAAAAAGAAATTTCAGAGAAAGAACCTATCCAGCTTGTTGGTACGCCATCTCCAGTATGGATTGGCGCGCCCATTATTGATGCTTCTAAAAACGAGGTTATTGGGGTAATCATTCTACAGGATTATGAAGACCCCAATGCTTACAATTACGACGATTTAAATACTTTAAAAATCATTTCAGCTAATATTGGTTTGTTTATTGACAGAGTCAAAAATTTGGAACAACTCCAATTGATGAGGAAAGCTATAGAACAAAATCCAACCTCCATTACAATAGTCGATGCAAACAATATTATTCAGTATGTAAATCCAAGCTTTTGCCAAATTACAGGCTATTCTCCTGATCAGGTTATAGGGAAAGATACAACCTTTTTAAGATCAGGTCTGTATACAGAAGATTTTTATCAAACCCTCTGGGAAACATTATATTCCGGAAAAGACTGGATTGGAGAGTTTAATAATAAACGTGCCAATGGTGAACTCTACTGGGAAGAGGCTATAATTTCACCCATCGTAAATGAAAACGGAGAAACAACCCATTTTATAAAGGTTAGTGAAGACGTTACAGAAAAGAAAAAAATGCTTGAAGACTTAAAAGAAGCAAAAGAAAAAGCAGAAGAAAGTGACCGCCTTAAATCAGCATTTTTAGCAAATATTTCTCATGAAATCCGCACTCCGATGAACGGAGTACTGGGATTTATAAACCTTCTTAATGAACCTGATCTGGATGACTCAACACGAAATGAGTACATTCAAATTGTTAATAAAAGTGGAAATCGCCTGCTTGAAACAATCAACAACATCATCGAGGTTTCTAAAATTGAAGCAGGTGAATCACAGGTAACTTATGAGAACATCAAGATCAACAATATAATGAACTATCTGTATGATTTCTTTAAAATTCAAACAGATAAAAAGAATATAACTCTACAGACAGGAAACCAAATATCAGGGAACAAGGGACTAATCCGGACAGATAAGCAAAAGGTTGAAGGCATGCTGTCGAACTTAATAAAGAATGCTATCAAATTCACTCATGAAGGCTTTATTGAATTCGGGAATTACATAGAAAATAATTTCCTTGTTTTCTATGTAAAAGACACGGGTATTGGCATCCCGGAAGACAAACAAGAAGTTATTTTCGAACGATTCGGACAGGCGGACATTAAGCTTACACGAGACCATGAAGGATCAGGCATTGGATTGTCCATTGTGAAGTCTTATGCTGAGAATTTAGGCGGAAAGGTATGGCTCAGTTCAGAACTAAACAAAGGCAGTACATTTTATTTTTCCATACCCTATACACCCGTTTGGGCTGAGAAAACAGATAAATCAAGCACTGAAAAAGAACCTGCAGATGATAAAAAATTAGGAAAACAAACGATTTTAATAGCAGAGGATAATCAATCAAGTTACAAACTGTTAGAAGCTTTATTATCAAATGAAGAAATAACTTTAATTCATTCAAAAACAGGCAAAGAAACCATACTAAAATTAAAACAGAATCCGGAAATCTCCATTATTCTAATGGACATCAAAATGCCGGATATGGATGGACTTGAAGCGACAAAAGAAATTAGAAAATTTAATAAAACCATTCCTATCATTGCCCAAAGTGCGTATGCTTTACATGGAGACAAAGAAAAAGCTATTAAATCCGGCTGCAACGACTATATTACCAAACCTATAAACAAAGAAGATTTGCATGAATTGATACACAAATATAGTTAGTGTTTGTCTATAGAGTCCCATTAGCTTTTTACGGCCTTGATATGATCGTTAGAAACAAAATATGTCATATTAACCAATTTTTTAGTTACTACTGTAAGCTTTGCAAATCTAAGCTTCTGAGCAAATTTTATAAATTGGAAAGCTCTGGCTAACTTGCTTTGAAACAGTTCGACACATACTAACTTTACGTGATCCGTATGATACCATGATGTTTGCATTTCCTCAAAAAAAGTATGCACATAAAAAAAGCCCGGCAAAAACCGGGCT
>JBNJGZ010000066.1:0-11718 GCA_051748065.1 Bacteroidota bacterium | reverse complement strand
TTTTGTTATACTTATATCTTTTTGCCTGAGAATGATTTGCTATATCATGGTTTTTCCTTATCTGTTATTGAGATCAAAACTCAAAGATACTAAAAATTAGCTGATATCTGCTTTTGCAAACCGTTTCTTTGATTTTGTTTTAATAGAGTCCATAAAATAAATGTTTGCGTTTCCTTTTAATCATATACTTCAAAAAATTTAAAAAAGATTAGAGAAAAATATTTGCGTTATGAACAAATGTTCATTATATTTGCAGAAACAATTTTGATTTATGCCAAGACCAAAACGCAAGCGAAAAATGATGGATCCTCCACGAGTTAGAGGATTTAGGCCATTTGGCGGAGCTGATAAGGATGATAATCCGGTTAAATTGCTGTATGAGGAATATGAGGCTTTGCGCCTTGCGGATTATAAAAACTTGTCGCAAATGGAAGCAGCAAAGCTTATGGATGTTTCAAGGCCTACATTTACAAGGATTTATGACCGGGCGTTGAAAAAGTTAGCCAAAGCTTTGAATGAAAGTCGTTCTTTTATTATTGAGGGGGGAAATGTTCATTTTGATGACCAGTGGTATCGATGTTTTGATTGTCACTCGGTGTTTAAAACCAATCGAAAAGAACGAAAGAATTGCGCTATTTGTGGTTCTGGCAATATTCAGCATATTAATGCAACAATGGAAAAGACAGATGAAATTGTAGATTTTTGTGTATGTGAAAACTGTGGGGTTGAACTTGAACATGAAAGAGGGATTCCCTGCAGAGATTTAGTTTGTCCGGAGTGTAATAATAAAATGAATAAAGCAATGTCATAATAAAATGAACATAAGCAAAAATAAATCGGCAATAAGTTTATTAATCAACATTCAAATTTATGAAGATAGCAGTAGCTGTAAAAAATAAAAAGCTAAGTTCACCACTGGAGTATCATTTCGGCAAGGCTCCTTATTTTGCCGTGATAGATGATAATGACGGATCGGTTGAATTTATAAAAAACAAGTATGAAGAAGAGCCTGCTGCTAAGGGAATCATGGTAGCCAGTTTTTTGTCTGAAAAAGGAGTGAAGAAGATATATGCTGGGGATTTTGGAGTAAAGGTAAAACCGACTATGGATGTTTTAGGAATAGAGATGAATAAAATAGATATTAAAAATTTGAATATTACAGAATTTATTCAGCGAATTATAAAAACTTAGGTTTATGACAAATACAACAGATATAAATAATGAGCATACCGGAAATTTTCGTCACAGAGGACGAAATACGGATAAAGCAATGGGAAAAGGGGAACGGCGCGGCCATACTCAGGGTAAACCGGGAGGGCCGAACAGGAGTAATAACCGGTTTATTGCGATCAGTGCTGAGAATAAGGATGTAAATAGCAAGATGGATGCACGCTTTGGAAGGTGTAATTACTTTTTGATTTTTAATCCGGAAAATAATAATCTGGAATTTATTGATAATCCCGGTAAGCATGCTTCTGGTGGCGCAGGACCAATTGCTGCGGAGTTGTTGGTAAATAAAGGAGTGGGTAAAATCTTGTCGGGAGATTTTGGCCCCAAAGCTGCAGACGCACTTGAAGCAATGAATGTGGAAATGGTTACGCTTCAGGATACAGAACAAACTCTTGAGTCACTAATTCAAAAAATTCAATAACCATAAAAATGTTTAGTTATGCCAAATTTAGACAAATCCGGGCCAACTGGAGAAGGTCCAATGACAGGACGCAAACAGGGACGTTGCAATCCCCAAAACAAAGACCTTACTAAAGAAGAAATATTGCAACAAGAAGAAAATCAGCAAAACCCACCTGTCCGCGGATTAGGGCTAGGCCTCGGATTACGCAGAAGAGGGCGCAGAGGCCCCGGACGCGGAGGAGCAGGAAGAGGACGCTGGTAAATTAAATCAATGTATGTAAAATAGGGTGTCCCCGGCCTGCATTAGGTTGGGGATAACTTTTGAATAAAAGATAAAAAAAGATGAAGAAAATAGCTGTACCGACTATTGATGGAAATTTATGCACTCATTTTGGCCATTGTCAAAAGTTTGCTGTTATCACCATTGATAATAACCAAATTATAGAAGAAGTAATGGTAATACCGCCCCGGCATGAACCGGGAGTCTATCCTCGCTGGTTAAAAGAACAGGGCGTTTCGGAAGTGGTAACTGGAGGACTGGGGCATAAAGCGAAAGCTATTTTTGACCAGAATGATATAACAGTGCATATAGGAGTGAATAGTAAGCCTGCCCGGGCGGTCGTGGAAGAACTTCTGGAAGGCCGGTTAAGCACAGGAGTTAATCAATGTGATCATTAATAAGGGTTTTCTAAAAAACCAGATAAGGCTAATATTGTGTATTTTATAAAGGTTAGTTGTTTGTAAAATACAGCATTTACCTGGTCTTTAGCATATCATCTACGTTGGCTGGGGCTAGCGGTCTGCCGGCGGGCGGAGCGCTTTAGCTTGCCGTCTTGTTGATGATGCACTAAAGATTTTTTTTAGCAAACACTAAATAAAAATAGTATAAGAATGAAAATTGCGGTAGCCAGTGGTAAAGGCGGAACAGGCAAGACAACGGTAGCTGTTAATCTCTTTTCTGTTATTCAAAATCAGGAGGAGCGAAATTATGTCCTTGCCGATTGCGATGTGGAAGAACCTAATGCCCATGTTTTCTTAAATGGAGAGCATGAATGGAGCGAAAATGTAACAACTCCGATACCATCAATCGATAAAGATAAATGTGTTTATTGTGGCAAATGCGCTGAAATATGTGCTTTTAATGCCATAATGTTTGTTAAACCGATAAGTCACATACAGGTTTTGCCTGACTTGTGTAAAAGTTGTGGAGCCTGCACCTGGGCTTGCCCTTATGATGCAATTAATGAAATCCCTAAAAAACTTGGAGTATTAAATCAGTACAAACTTGATAAAAATAACCTTTTGGAGGGGATGCTGGATATCGGAAGTCCATTTTCCGTGCCGGTAATCAAAGAATTGAAAAAGAAAGCAGAAGATTATGAGCTGGTTATTTATGATTCTCCACCCGGAACGTCTTGTCCCGTTATGGAAACAATTCATGATGTCGATTTTGTTGTAGTTGTTGCCGAGCCGACACCATTTGGTGTTGCTGATCTTAAATTGATGATTGAAACATTGAAGCAAATGGACAAACAAGCGGGGGTGGTCATCAATCGAAGTACTTCTGATAACCATTTGATATACGAATATTTAGAGCAGGAAAACCTGCCTGTTATGATGGAAATACCGTTTGAAAGACAGTTGGCTGAACAGTATTCTAACGGATTGCTATTTGCAGAGCAAAGTGATATCTATCGTGAGAAATTTGAAAATCTTTTTGATAGTATTCACCAAAAGATTACTGGAAAGCCTTTTAGTTTTAGGTGAAATGAAAAATAAAGTTTTACATATTCAGAGGAAATTACTAGTAGAGTTTTATGAAGCAGGTAACAATTATTAGTGGAAAGGGAGGTACGGGAAAGACCAGCATTATGGCAGCCCTGGCTGCCTATCAGGAAAATGCTATATTTACGGATTGCGATGTGGATGCGGCAGATCTGTATTTATTACTTACACCGGATATTCAAAAAACACATTCTTTTCCCGGAGCACCAATAGCGCAAATTGACCAGCAAAAATGCACTTCATGTGGTATTTGTGAATCTTTATGCCGTTTTGATGCTATACAACAAAAAGATGGTGATTATCAGGTTGTGGAATTCAATTGCGAAGGTTGCAAATTGTGCATGCATGCCTGTCCTGCAAATGCCATTAGCATGCAGCAACCGGAGAACAGCGAATGGTACGAAAGCGATACGCGATTTGGTCCGATGATCCATGCACGTCTGGGAATAGGCGAGGACCTTTCGGGAAAACTTGTGTCCCAATTGCGGGAAAGAGCACGTGAAGTAGCCAAAGAAAGTAAAGCCGATCTTATATTAACTGACGGGCCTCCAGGTGTGGGTTGTCCTGTAATAGCCTCAATTACCGGCGCTGATCTGGGTGTGGTTATTACTGAGCCTACTATGTCCGGGCTGAATGATTTGAAACGTGTTGTGGATTTAGCTGAATATTTTCATATCCCTTTGAAAGTTGTCGTCAATAAATATGATCTAAACAAGTCAATGACAGATCAAATTGAAAAATACTGCCAGAAAAGTAATCTGGAATTAATAGCCCGAATACCTTATGATCAAATTTTTCTGGAAGCAATGGTTAAACAAAAAACCTTATCGGAATACGACCCTGAAAATTCTATAAACGATATTATTCACGATATACATAAAGTAATTCAGTAATTGAGTTAATTCTGAGTTTTGTATTTTGTTCAAAACTCATGAGAAAGTGTAATTTTGCATAAATAGTAAATAAGCAATTGAAATCTTAGTTGGCTTGTTTACTTTTGATAAGGATACACAGGAATGACTTAATAGTTTTGATCGATGAAAATTCTGATTATAGGTCCGGCACATCCGCTTAGGGGCGGAATAGCAAACTTTAGCGAGCGGTTGGCCAAAGCTTTTCAACAAGAGGGAGATGAAGTAAACGTCTTATCTTTTTCACTTCAATACCCGGGATTTTTATTTCCCGGAAAAACACAATATACGGATAAAACTGCTCCCGATCTTACCATTCATACACGCATCAATTCGATTAATCCGTTGAACTGGATCCGCAATGGATTATGGGCACGTAAGCAAGGTTACGATATGATTGTCGTAATGTATTGGCAGCCTTTTATGGCCCCATGCCTTGGGACTATATCGAGGATTGCAGGGAAAAGGGCTTTTCGGGTCGGGCAATTGCATAACATGATCCCGCATGAACCCGGTAAACTGGATAAAATCTTCTCCCGCTATTTTGTTCGTTCCATGGATGCGTTTATGGCGTTGTCAAAGTCTGTGCTGGAAGATTTGAAGTTATTTGACAAGCAGAAACCCAGAGACCTTAACCCACATCCGATTTATGACAGCTTTGGTGATCTTACGGATAAATATGAAGCACGAAAAAAATTAGGCCTTAACCCGGACAAGCCTGTCATACTATTCTTTGGGTTTATACGAAAATATAAAGGATTGGATTTGTTGCTGCAGGCTGTTGCAGATGAAAAGGTAAAAGCCAGGGGAATTCAGGTTGTAGTGGCAGGCGAGTTTTATGATGATTCTGAAGAATATTTAAATATCATCCGCAACAACAAACTTGATAATGTGGTTTTACGAAACGAATTTATTGCCGACAAAGATGTTGCTTCCTATTTTTCAGCCAGTGATTTGGTGGTGCAACCATACCGAAGCGCTACGCAGAGCGGAGTTACCCAAATAGCTTTTCATTTTGAAAAGCCAATGGTTGTAACTGATGTTGGCGGTTTATCTGAAATAGTGCCGCATAAAAAAGCCGGATTTGTTGTTGACCCAAATCCTGAGGCTATAGCGGAAGCAATTAATGAATTCTATGACTATGAGCTAGAACATCAAATGATTGAAAATGTGCGACATGAAAAAGCAAAGTATGCCTGGGATAAACTTGTAAATAAAATAAAAGCATTATACCCTAAACACTAACCTTATTGTCAGACAATACTCAAGTTAATACCACTTCTGTCGTCATTTTTTAAAATGGCAGATCATCTTCTTTGTCATCCAGGGGTGGCATATCATCATTATCCGGCATTGGCGGCTTATTGCTATCATTGGGTTGTTGCATTTGCTCGTCCGGATTATCTGAGGAAACTCTTTCTATCTTCCACACATCAAGATTTGTGAAGTAATTGACACGGCCGTTACCTTCCCAACGATTTCCTTTAATGTTGAAATGGGCCTTAATTTCTTCACCGGTTGTATATGGGTCAATTAAATCGCAGCGGTCCTGTGTTAACTGAAATTTTATAGTGTCAACAAATTCACGGCCACCGGTAGTTTCACGTTTTTCCACGACGAATTCCCTTTTCTTGAATTTCTCTGATACTTGTTGTGTATCAAATTTCTCTATTAGTTTTCCTTGTAACTCGTAACTCATAATTTAATGCTTGTATAATATGTTTCTTAAAATTCTGATATGAAGATGATAGGAGTAAGCGATATGTTTTGTTCTCTTAGCCCTCATCGTGTGGCAAAAATATAAGTTTAATATCATCTGATGCGACCTGTTGATAAATAATTAGTCTCTGTCCATAAAGTCCCATTTACTGCGTTACGCTTGCCCGAAAATTGCTCATTTACCTGAGTAAACTGCGCATTTTCGGGCTGCGCAAGCCCCCGATAAATACGGGGCAGGCATTGATCTTGAATATTCTGAATCAAACACACATCTTTATGGCCAGACTCTAAAGTTAGCAATTAACTATAAAATCCCACATGCTGTTATTTATTGTTTATGAATGAAGGCTAATGCTCAGATCAACGGAGCCTGATTTTAACACCCTGTAATTACCTGCTTTTGAAATGATGTGACCTTGCGGGCATTTTATTCCATAAGGATAATTATCTTTGTGCAGCATATTTTGATTTTATGGAGAGATTTGATTTAATACTGCAACATTCACCCTGGCTTATTCCACTTTGTGTGGTTTTGGGATTGGTTTATGCCGGATTTTTATATTACCGCGAGCGGCATAATGATTTTTCACAAAACCTGAGGATAATTCTGATGGTAATACGTTTTCTTGTTGTGAGCTTTCTGGCTTTTTTATTGTTGTTACCTATGGTTAAAAAGCAAAGCCATAAAACGGAAAAGCCTATTTTGGTCTTTGCTCAGGATTTTTCCTCATCCGTTTTAATGACACAAGATTCGACGTTTTATAAAACAGATTATCTGGATCAATTCCAATCAGTATTAGATGAACTGGATGATCAATATCAGGTTGTTCCGATTGGATTTGGTGAAGATATTAAAACGGGATTAGACCGTGAATTTGATGCCCCTTATACTGATATGGGGAGCATGCTGGAATATGTAGAGAATACATTTGAAAATCGCAATGTAGGTGCTGTTTTTGTTGCTTCAGACGGAATTATAAATAAAGGAGTTGATCCGTATTACAGGAGTGAAAATATGACATTCCCCATTCACAGCATTGCATTGGGTGATACCACTGAAAAAAAGGAAATACGAATAGCTTCAGTCAGGCATAATGATATTGCTTATTCCGGAAATCAGTTTCCTATAGAAGTGAATGTAGTCGCTGAGAATGCCGGAGGAGATGACTCAAAGCTTCAGGTATTGAGAGAAGGTAAGGTTATAGAGGAAAAAGAATTAACCATTGACAAAAATCAATGGCAGTCTGATCAAACGTTTCATTTTGAAGCTGAAGAAGAGGGGGTGCAGGAATATACCATCCGGGTGACTCCTCTGGAAGATGAAGAGAACACAGATAATAACAGGAAAATGGTTTATATCAATGTGCTGGAAAACAAACAGCGCATTCTTATATTGGGTAAACGTCCACATCCCGACATGGCTGCTGTGCGGCGTGCTATTGAGTCCAACCCGAATTACGAAAACGATGTGGAAATTTTGGGTGACTTTGACGGAAAAGCACATGCCTATAACCTGGTTATAATGCATGGATTACCTGATAACAGCAGGAGAATTCAAAGGATTTTTGATCAGCTTTCGTCTAATGATATTCCTATTTGGTTTATTGCCGGTCCGTCTGTAAATCTCAACAGGCTTAACAGTTATGGCAGTGACCTGAATATAGAGGGAGTTGATAATCAGGCGGAAGAGGTTGGTGGCGTTTTGAATGAGAACTTTACTTTATTTAAAACTCCAACGGATGAGCGAGGACTGATCCCCGGATTTCCGCCGCTGCAAAGTATTTATGGAAAGTATAAAGCAGTTGATGACAGCCGAATACTGCTTTTTCGCAAGGTAGGTGATGTTACTACAAGTTCTCCCTTATGGGCTTTTGCAAAAGATACGGAGCAGAAATATGCAATTACTTATGGGGAAGGGATTTGGCGCTGGCGATTGTATAATTATCTAAAAACAGACAATCATAAATTAGTTGATGAGCTGATAAAAAGTACAGTAAAAAATTTGGTGGCCAGGGAGGATAAAAGTCGCTTCAGGGTAGAAGTTCCATCAAGGGTAACAGAATATGAAACCATCCGCATAGGGGCCGAACTTTATAATGAAAGCTATGAGCCTGTTACAGAACCGGAAGTAGAAGTAGTGCTTACTGATGCGCAGGGGAATGAATATCCTTTTGTGATGTCACGAAAAGAGGAAGCTTATGAGTTGAATATTAAATCTTTGGACCCCGGGGTTTATGATTTTAAAGCCCGTGTGCAAATGGGTTCTGAGGTTTTTGAAGAAAGTGGAAGTTTGGTTGTTGAGGATGTCAACCTGGAAAGTTTAAATACAACAGCCAATCATAATCTGATGTATCGTTTGGCGCGCAGCCATGAAGGAGAAGTTATCAGTCCGAGGCAATTGGAGCAAATACCGCAGATCGTGGAAGAAACAGAAATGAATCCGGAAAGTTATACGGTGAAAGAATATTTGAGTTGGATACATCTTCGTTGGCTGCTTTTTGTGTTGATTGGATTACTTACAATCGAGTGGGTGATAAGGAAACTCAACGGAGCTGTGTAAACCTCACTGACAGCTCCTTGAGGGTAAATGTATTTGTGTTTGAATAATTAAAAAAAGACAGGGTAAGTTATGGAGCAAACGATATTTTTTATCATTATCGGCATTGTTGTTTTGGATTTTTTGGTCGAACGGATACTGGATGCGCTAAATACAGTGCAGGTAAATGCTTCCTTGCCTGAGCGATTCAAAGGTTTTTACGATGAACAAAAATATAAGCAATCCCAGGAATATAAAAAAGTAAAAGACCAGTTTGGCTTATTGGTTTCTACGCTCTCATTCCTGGCTATTTTGGCTTTGCTTTGGTTTGAAGGATTTGCCTGGCTTGATGAGTTTTGGCGACAATATACTTCTAATGAAATTCTACTTTCCCTTTTATTTTTCGGAAGCCTGGGCTTAGCCGCTGATTTGTTGAGTACACCGTTTGCCTATTACAACACATTTGTTATTGAAAACCGCTTTGGTTTTAATAAAATGGATTTGAAAACATTTATCACGGATAAATTGAAGGGTTGGCTTTTAGGCATTGTGATAGGCGGAGGCTTGTTGGCTCTCATTGTTTGGTTTTATCAGGCTGCCGGAGACTACTTTTGGTTAATAGCCTGGATCGTAATTACATTGTTTTCCATCTTTATGACAATGTTTTATTCCACACTTATTGTTCCTTTGTTTAACAAGCAAACCCCTTTGGAAGATGGACCACTCCGTGAAGAAATTGAAAGTTTTGCAAAAAATGCCGGATTTAAGCTGGATAATATATTTGTTATTGACGGTTCCAAACGCTCTGCAAAATCAAATGCTTATTTTAGTGGCCTGGGCCCCAAAAAGCGAATTGTTTTATTTGACACCTTGATTAATAATCATTCTAAAGAAGAATTGGTAGCTGTTTTGGCGCATGAAATCGGACATTATAAAAAGAAGCACACGCTTTTGAATGTGATACTGTCTGTTGTACAAACAGGAATTTTACTTTATGTGCTTTCTCTTTTTATTGATAATCCCCTAATGTCAGGTGCTTTAGGAGCTGATCAACCTAGTTTTCATATGGGCGTTTTGGCTTTTAGTTTACTCTTTACCCCCATTAATTTTGTCCTTGGGTTATTGATGAATAAGCTTTCCCGCAAATTTGAATATCAAGCCGATGAATTTGCAGGAAAGTATTATTCTGCTGAAGCGTTGAAAACAGCTCTGAAAAAATTATCGGCAGATAATCTTTCCAATTTGCATCCGCATCCGGCTTATGTGTCTGTTTATTATTCGCATCCACCTGTGATGCAACGGTTGAAATATTTAGATAAGTTTGAAAAAACCGACTGATTTATATGGTAGTGTGAAGTTTATTTCTTTTCTTTGCACTTTTAAATGAAATTATAAACAAACATAATAATTATGATTATTGAAAAAGACAAAGTAGTATCTATTGACTTCGAATTGAAACTGAATGATGAAAATGGCCCCGTGGTTGAAAAAACAGAAGATGAAAAACCACTTACTTTCTTATTCGGCCATGGTAACCTTTTGGAAAAATTTGAAGATGAGCTTTCCGGAAAAACAACTGGTGATGAATTTGCTTTTGGCCTGACAAGCGACAATGCTTATGGGCAACGTCGTGAAGATATGGTAGTGGATTTACCCAAAAATATATTCAAAAACGAGCAAGGTGAAATTATGGAAGACCTGCTGGTGAAAGATAACTTTATCCCTATGCGTGACGAAAGCGGAAACGTTTTACAAGGAAAAGTTGTTGAAGTAAAAGATGATGTCGTTAATATGGACTTCAATCATCCATTGGCTGGTAAAGATATCCATTTTAAAGGTGTTGTAAAAGACATTCGTGATGCTTCCAAAGAAGAGCTGGAACACGGTCATGTTCATGACGAACATACGGACCATGGCGAAGAAGAAGAATAAACAACTGGCTAAATACGCCTGAAAAATATTAAGCGCAAATTTTGAATTTGCGCTTTTTTATTTGCTTAAATTTTTCCACATAAAAAAACCGGCGCATTGGCCGGTTGTATTATAAGCGTTTAACGGATTATCGTTTTTCCGGAATTCTTGCCTTTTTCCCTTGCAAGCCACGGAAATAATAAATTCTTTTTCTGCGAACTTTACCGCGTTTCAGCACTCTAATATTGTCAATAAAAGGAGAGTTTACAGGAAATATCCTTTCCACACCAATACCTGTTGAAATTTTTCTAACTGTGAATGTTTTCTTATCACCGGTGCCCTTTACCTGAATAACTGTGCCCTGAAAAGTCTGCACACGTTCTTTATTCCCCTCTCTGATCGTATAGCCTACAGCAACAGTGTCACCTGCCTGAAAAACGGGAAAATTTCTTTTCTCTATGTATGTCTCTTCAACATGTTTGATTAAATCCTGCTTATTCATATCTCTTCAATTTAATTATAAAAGCATTATGAACTTTCATGCCATGTTGTAAATTCATTGTTCCTTATCAGGAGAGAATATAGGCATGATCGAATCACTGCTTGTGTATTTATCCGGTTCGTTTAAAACGAGTGCAAATATAAATGTATTTTCGCAAATACCAAATACAAAATGCCTGTTTTTGTGATTGCAAAAGTAACGGTTTTTTAAAAGCAACAAAAATATTTGAAAAAAATTATTTGCTTACCCGCGTTTTTTTTTATACTTTTATTGAATGGAATTTTATAGCTGACCTGAACCGTTTTACATAGTCGGAAATTCTCATATTTCTATTTGTTTTTGTAAAGCAGGAAAGCGAGGAGTTGAATTTATGGGTCCAGATTAAAAAGGCCACATTTGATTTTCAACGGCTGTAATAAATATGGTGTTTTTAGTCCGGACTCATTTATTGTATTATTTGAAGCCATGACTTAAATTGGTTGAAAATAGGAGAATTGTCATTAAAACAATATTCATCTTTTAAATCAAATTAAGATATGTTTTACAATGTTCACATTCATACATTTAAAGATGAGGATGTTCCGCGGAGGTTTCTACCATTGGGCCTTGTTCGGATATTAGCTACAAAACCCGGATTTCGGATTGTCTCGAAAATTTTGAATAATCTTAATCCATTTTCAGATAAAGATACTTTTGACCGTTATGTGAAGTTTGTGAAAACC
>JBNJGZ010000065.1:0-11753 GCA_051748065.1 Bacteroidota bacterium | reverse complement strand
ACTACGGAGAAGGAGCGAACTCATAGCCTGTCCCGCTTACGGGAAGCGACAGCGAATAATTCCGTCGCCCTCCTGTTTTCGTAACGAACCCCTGCCAGGGGTTTGCAACCCTGGCAGGGTTGAATAGCCTAAAAGTTCCGATCTTGCTTGCTAATTTGAAAGGATACATGGTTTCTTTTTCCGATTTTTTATAAGATAATTTTCAGGCTTACTCGAAAGATCAGAGTAACGAGTGTCCAGGTGTTATATGTTTGTCGCACGCGTTGCAAACGCGCGCTAGCTGTCTTACTCGAAAGATCGTAACTTTCGGCTCGGAACCCGAAACCCGGAACCCGGAACCCGTAACCCAGCCGGTTGATTATGATTTACAGCTTCCGTCGCCACAGCAACTGAATTTTCCGGTTCTGGCTTTCTCGAACGCCTCTCTGCCTTCGTTAAAAGCAAAATAGGCAATTCCCAACGATCCTATAGTGTCAATATAACCAATCTGGAATATCTCATACAGTCCGCTGGAAGCAAGCAAAAGAATTGAAAGGTAAAAGCAGGACCGGGTGCAATTCGCATCCGCAATAATGGCATCTGAACCGAGTATTTTTCCAAATTTTAGTTTATATCGCATCAAAAAGAACATGGTAAGAATAGAGATAGATGAAATGATAATCCCCACCATGGTTGTATGCGGTTGGTTATTCTGAATAAAATTAATTACCGCACCGGCAACTAAACCGGCTGTTAAAAGGTAAAAAGCAAAGCCGGTGATTCTTAGTGCCTGCCTTTCAAATTTATCTGTGAATTCAGCCTTGCCGAATTTCATACGCCATATCATGTGCGCAATTCCCATTCCGGAAATCACCTCGACAAAACTATCAACACCAAATCCAAGCAAAGCTAGTGTTTTGTCTTCCATTCCGAAGAATACTGAAATTATACCTTCGATCACATTATAGACGATTGTGATCATACTTAAGGCAAAAGCAATGTTAAGTGCGCGTTCTGTGGTCATTTTGTTTTCTGTCATAGTTGTTTAATTGTTTCGGGTTTTGAGTTTCGGGTTCCTGTTTGTCGCACGCGTTGCAAACGCGCGCTAGCTGGGTTTCGTGTTCCGTGTTTCGAGTTTCAGGTTTCAAGTTTCGGGTTCTGTGTTTCTCTGTCTGGCGCAAGCGTTCGCTTGTGCCCCTGCTGAAAATTTCGTCAAAAGCTAACTAAAAGTTCCGATCTTCCTTGCAATTTGACAGGATAAAAGGTTTCTTATTCTGGTCTTTAGCCGATGATTTCCAGGCTCACTCGAAAGATCGTAACTTTCGTCTCAACATGAAACATGAAACCCGAAACCTGAAACATTATTCAATCTCTTCCCTCACTTCCCCACATGTTAACATCATGTCGCCATAGTAAGGATTTTTCACTTCGTCTTCTTTGCTTAACCAAAAAGCTCCCTTGTCATCGTTAGCCATCGGGCAGAACTGAACATATAACGAAGAACCACTATCTGTTTCCGGTGCTTCGAATGTTTTAACCAACTCAATCATGTTGTCGGAGAGTTGGATAAAATGTTTCCTTTGTTCGCCTAATTTCTTAGCTTCCTGTATCTTCTGAGCCTTTTCTTTGAGGACTTTTTGATATTCCATCCATTTCATGTGTCCTTTTTCTGAAAATGCACCCATATCAACATCTGAAATAGAAGAAACCAGTTCTCCGGCGAATTCATCTGCCTTTTCATCGTTCACAAGATTGTCTTTTAATAAAAGGTAGCTTTCAACCATACTTTTATATTGCTGTGCTTCGGACTTTGGCCATTTTAATTCTTTTCCTTTCTTGCTCTTTGATTCAGAGGCCTGATCCATTTCCTGGCCCTCTTCCATGTCGCCATGGTCATGGCCGGTTGATGTTTTGCCACCTTCAGGATTCATCATGCTGGGCTTGCCTCCAAGCTGTGCTGCGGCATCAACAGCAAAGGTTCCGTAGGTTACGATTTCCTCGTCAAGCTCAAGGCCCTCTTTTATGATATATTGGTCCCCAAGGTTCGCTCCAAGTGTAACCTCGCGCATCCTGTATGTCGGCTGTTCCCTGTCAGGTTGTTTCACATAAACAACAGATCTTCTGCCTGTCCACATAACTGAACTTTTGGGTACAACAAGCTCCTTCTCCGAACTTATATTATCGGATTTGAGTGTTCCTTCTGCAAACATTCCCGGTTTTAATTTATCATCATGATTTTGAGCTTCTGTTCTAATTTCTGCCACCCTGCTTTTTGAATTCATTACCGGATCAATGAAAGTTACTTTTGATTCAAAGGCCTTACCCGGAATTGATGAGACGGTAAACTTAATCTTGTCGCCTTTTTCAATAAACTGCAGGTCCTCCTGGTAAGCGTCAAACATCACCCACACTTTGTCAATTCTTGCGATGTGATATAACATTGCGCCTTTTTTGACATAATCGCCTTTGTTCACTAATTTCTTATGCACAATGCCGCTGGTATTTGATTTAACGTCCAGCTCTTCCTTTACTTCGCCATTCTCAATAATCTGTTGAATTTGGCTTTCCGTTAGCTTCCATTGCCTGAGCTTCGATTTCGCAGCTTCCAGCAATTTAGGGTTTGATTCATCAGTCTTTAACGCTTCAAAAAGCTCTTTTTGTGCAGCAATTAATTCCGGAGAATAAACGGAAGCAATTGTTTGCCCCTCGCTTACGTATTCTCCCTTGAAATTCAGGTATAGTTCTTCTATCCTGCCCGGAAAGTGAACCGCCTGAGTATTTATTAAACGCTCATCAATATTGATCTTTCCTGTTAACAAGATCTCTTTTTCAGGCTTTTCCTTTTTTACTGTAGAAGTCTGAATATTTGCCAGCTTCATTGCAGTTTCTGTCATTCTGAACTCGTCAGGACTCTGGCTGGCTTCATCTTCATCCAGTTCATCGGCAGGAATAAGCTCCATTCCGCAAATAGGGCAGTCACCTGGTTCGTCTTGTCTGACTTGCGGGTGCATCGAGCAAGTCCATGTTGTTTCTCCTTCTGACTGTTCCTCGTGTGCATGTTCTTCTGCCACCTCAATCTTTTTTTCTCCGGTTTTATCACCAGAAGCACTGAATAGAAGAGCGCCTATTAATATTCCCCCGGCTATCAGTGCAGCTCCTTTAATTATATCTTTTCGTTTTATATTGATTTTCATGGCTTGTTATTTTTGATTGGTTAAGTATTCTAATTTTGCGATTGCAATATTTTGGTTTGCCCTGGCCTTTTCAAGTTTCAGTTCAAACTCTAATACCATCAGGCGGGTCTTCAACAATTCGTAAAAATTTTCGCCATCGGATGAATAGTTTGTCTCCAGCAAATTATAAATTCTTTCGGTTTCATTGCTCTGCTCTTTATATAAATCCACTTTTCGCATCGCATCAAGGTACTGTTCTTCCGCTTTCTTGTATTCTGAAGAAAGATTGTTCGCTTTGCTTTGCTGTTTCGATTTTACCGATTTAAGCTGAAGCTCCTTTTCTTTCTCCATGGCATTATACTTGTTCCTGTAAAGTGGAATTGAGACACCGATCATGGGCATTATGACATCCCGTCCACTGTTTGCCACCTGCATGTCCTGCCTTTCACCAATTACTGCATAATCAAGCGCAAGAGAGATATTGGGATACCCTTTCTTTTTTACCACTTCCTGTTGATGTTTTAGCGAGGTTACTTTATGTTCCAAAGCTTTCAGGTCAGGGTTATTCATAACAGAATCCCGATAAGACATAAGATCAAATGTGTCTGCCTTCAATTCCTGCGGTGGACTCACTTTCGCCGTGCTGTTTTTATTCAGTAATAAATTGAATTCAGTTTTCGTAGTTGAAAGTTGTTCCTGCAGGTCTTCCAGCTTATTTTCCTGCTCCCTTATGTTAACATCAAGCCTCAGAACATCTGTCATTTCGGTTTTTCCTGTTTCGTAATTCCTTTCCGTTATTTGCTTCAGGGAATGAAGCACATCCAGATTCTCTTTTGTAATGCGTAACTCTTCCTTCGCTTTATAGAGTTCATACCATTTCAATTTCACTTTTTTATACACTTCGTTTTTTAAGCTAAGAAATTGCTGGTATTTTACTTTCGCCTTGTCTGTATAAGCCTCTTCCTGTTTTTTTAATGTTCCGAACCACGGAAACATTTGTGAAACGGAAAACTTTAGTTGCTGAGGCCCAAGCCTTGTTTCCACCGGACTTATAAAATACCCGAAACTTAACTTTGGATCGGGTAAAGCACTAACCTGAGGGACTTTTTCCAGGGCAGCATAATATTCGTGATAAGCCGCCCTGAGTTCAGGGTTGTTTTCACCGGCTTCTTTCAGGTATTTGCTTAAATCCTGTTCCTGAGCATTTGTCTGCAGAGTAAAAGCTACAGCAATTATCAGGATTATATGTTTATATATCGTCTTCATTTTGATTATGCGTTTTTAAGTTTTCGTTCTTTCCACTGGGAATATAAGATAGGTACAACAAAAAGCGTAATTACCTGAATGGACATGCCGCCAAAAGTTGGTATGGCCATTGGTATCATCACATCTGCACCTCGCCCCGAAGAAGATAAGATTGGAAGCAATGCCAGCAGTGTTGTCGCTGTTGTCATTAAAGTAGGGCGAATTCTCATCTTGCCCGCCTCAACGACAGATTCCCTTATTTGCTGAACATTTTCAGGTTTTCGCCTTTCAAATGTTTGTTTCAAGTAGGCTGCCATTACCACCCCATTATCGGTAGCAATTCCGAACAGGGCAATAAAACCAACCCAGACAGCAATACTCAGGTTGACTGTTTTCATCTGGAACAGCTCCCGCATGTTTGTTCCCAGGATGCTGAAATCCATAAACCAGTTTTCGCCATAAAGCCAGATCATTATAAAACCACCTGCAAACGCAATTGCTATGCCTGAGAATACCATTAAAGTGGTAGGAGCAGACTTAAACTGCAGGTAAAGCAGTAGAAAGATAATAACCATAACCAAGGGAACAACGAAAGACAATCTTTTTTCGGCCCTGACCTGGTTTTCATAATTCCCTGTAAAAGTATAGCTCACTCCTTTGGGAATATTCAATTCGCCACTTTCTATTTTATCGTCCAGATAACGCTGAGCATCATTTACCACCTCTACTTCAGCAAACCCTTCTTTCTTGTCAAATATCACATAACTGATCAAGAATGTATTTTCACTCTTAATGGCCTGTGGACCTCTTTTATACTTAATTTCCACCACCTCTTTTAAAGGTATTTGCTGTCCCTGATTAGTGGGGATAAGTATTTCTTCCAGCGCTTCCGGATCGTCTCGTAATTCCCTCGGGTATCTAACGCGTACCGGATAACGCTCCCGGCCTTCAACAGTGGTTGTTAATTTCATTCCACCCACTGCAACTTCTATATATTTCTGAACCTGATTAACAGAAAGCCCGTAACGAGCCAGTTTTTTTCTGTCAAGATCAAGCTCAATATAAGGTTTACCCACTACTCTATCTGCAAAGACAGAGGGTTCCTTTATACTTGGCACATTTTTTAGTTGATCTTCCAGTTTCATGCTGAATGACTCTAGCGTTTCAAGGTCGGGGCCTGAAACTTTCACTCCCATTGGAGCTCTCATCCCGCTTTGGAGCATAACGAGCCTGGTTTCAATTGGCTGTAGTTTCGGCGCAGATGTCACACCCGGATAATCAGCCACTTCTACGATTTCATCCCAGATATCATCAGGCGTTTCTATATGATCCCGCCATTGCCGGTAATATTTTCCATACCTGTCAGGTATAAGCTCTCCGGATGAATCCCGGACAAAATTCCCTTCATCATCTACCTTAAACCGGATTCGGTGGCCGTCATCGTCGGTCTTGTACTCATTTTTATAATTGATGATATTTTCGAACATGGAAAGCGGGGCTGGATCCAAAGCAGATTCTACACGGCCGGCTTTCCCCACAACGGATTCAATTTCCGGAATGGAAGATACGGCTTTGTCCAGATGCTGGAGAATTTTCTTGTTTTCTTCAATTCCCGAATGTGGCATGGAAGTCGGCATAAGCAAGAACGAGCCTTCATCCAGAGCGGGCATAAATTCCTTCCCGATGCCCGGGAATTTATGCGACAAGGAACTCCAAACTTTTGTAGTTTTAAGATTGATTCCTGCTGCATCAAAACCCGTAGCGATGAACCCGAAAATTGAATTGAAACCAAGCCATATAACAAACCCCAGAATTAGAATGAACCCTGGTATTGTTAAAAATTTGCTTTTATTTCTCAGGGACCAGTTTAGAATACGGGAATAATGCCTGATAACCAATGTGAAAAAACCTAACAATGCCGCAATTATGAGTATTACAAAAAATAAATTTGTAAAAAGCGTCTTTTCCGGGCTTAACGGCAGCCATTCCTTAGCAAGAATATAGGCCACAGTCAAGACAGCCAAGCCGTTATTTATCCATGTGAAATATTTTTTATGTTCCTCCTTAAAGTAGGTAGCTGCAAGGTTGACCGCACCAAACAATGCAATTACAACACCTGCCCAGACGACATATTGGATTGCTATAAAAATACCGCCTGCCAGGATAACACCCTGTATTGTGCGCCTAATTTTTTTCGCATGTACTTTAATGGAAAAGAAAATATAGGCCAGTGTTGGTATAATTATAATAGACACCAGGATAGCAGCAATCAGTGCAAAGGTTTTTGTATAAGCAAGCGGAATAAAGAGTTTTCCTTCAGCCCCCTGCATGGTGAATACCGGAATAAAGCTGATAATTGTTGTTAATACCGCCGTTACAACTGCAGATGCCACTTCTGTAGTTCCCTCATAGATTACCTTAAGCTTCGACTCATCGGGCCCGGCCCGGTCCAAATGCCGGATAATGTTCTCGACCAATATAATCGCCATATCCACCATCGTACCAATAGCAATCGCTATTCCTGAAAGAGCGACAATATTGGCAGTAACGTCCATGTACTTCATGGCAATAAAGGTCATGAGCACTGCAATAGGAAGTACTCCGGATATAAGCACTGAAGCCCTCAGGTTCAACACCATAATGAGGACCACAATAATTGTAATCAATATCTCAAGGCTTAATGCTTCTTCCAGTGTGCCGATTGTTTCCTGTATTAACTCGGTACGGTCATAAAACGGTACAATTTCTATCTGTGAGATGGTCCCGTCATCCAATTCTTTAGTTGGAAGCCCGCCTTCGACTTCTTTGATTTTATCCTTTACATTTTCAATAACCTGCATGGGGTTTGCGCCATGTCTTGCAACCACAACCCCTCCGACAGCTTCAGCTCCTCCTTTATCCAGGATTCCTCTTCTTGGAGCAGGTCCATAAGTGATGTTTGCAATATCCTGCAACCTTACAGGACTGTGGTTATAAGACTTTACGACTGTATTTTCAAGGTCTTCCAGGTTTTCAATATACCCCAATCCTCTCACCAGGTATTCTGCCCGGTTGATCTCCATCGTCCGGGCTCCTACATCCAGATTGGAATTCTTGACGCTTTTCATGATATCCATGAGCGATACGTCATAATTTTTCATGGCAGCAGGCTTCACATCAATCTGGTATTCCTTCACATAACCTCCAATTGATGCTACCTCTGAAACTCCCTTAGCTGAAGAAAGGGAATACTTTACGTAGTAATCCTGGATAGAACGCAACTCGTCTAAGTTCCATCCACCCGTAGGATTTCCTTCTTTATCCCGGCCTTCCAGGGTATACCAATAAATCTGTCCCAGAGCGGTTGCATCCGGGCCCAGTGAAGGCTGAACCCCTTCAGGCAGCAAGTCCTGGGGTAAAGAGTTTAACTTTTCCAAAATTCTTGTTCGGCTCCAGTAGAAATCTACGTCATCTTCAAAGATTACATAAATGCTTGAAAAGCCAAACATTGAAGAACTCCGTATTGTTTTGACACCGGGGATGCCAAGTAAAGAAGTTGTTAAAGGATAGGTTATCTGATCCTCTATGTCCTGAGGTGATTTACCCATCCATTTGGTAAATACGATTTGCTGGTTTTCTCCAAGATTCGGTATCGCGTCCACCGGAACCGGATCATTTGGTAACATCTCCGTTTTCCATTCAAACGGAGAGACAATGATTCCCCACCCAATCAGCAGGAGCAGCAAAATGACCGTAATTAGCCTGTTTTCTAAGAAATATTTTATAATTTTATTTAGCATTGTTCTTGTTTTTATAGATTTTTATGAACCTATGGTCTGTTATCGTTTGGTAAGGACTGTTAAACAGCCTTTTTTAACTTGAGGCAGGATACGTTCTTTTCAGAGAATAAAAACCTGGAGAAATTCCGGTTTTGGAATTTTCGGTTTGAGAAGGTTAACTTCGTAATATGCATACTTCATTACAGGAGCCGTAGTATCAAATAGCTCTGTAATGTCAAATGTCTGTATGATAGAGGTAAAATAAATATGAACATTAACAGAAGGAGAAGCACGGAAATAATCTTTGACTTTATATACCTTGCTTTCTTCATGGCAAGTGCTGGCCTTTTCCTCCTCTTCACTGTCACAGCATGACACCGGATCTGTATAGGCAGAAGAAGAATACAATTCTCCGCCGGAATAATGCTGGTTTACAACAATGCCGGTAGTAGTGCAAAGCACTAATAAAGCAAGGATGATATTTCCGGTTTTTCTGATCATGTTAACTTATTATACAGCATATATTGATTATTGTTCAAGTTGATAAATAAACAAAAAAAGCACCGGGTAGTTTTTTAATATTATAGAAATGATTTGCAAAATTTAGATATTCGATGGTCATTCTGTTGTCACTCAATTGTCATTTGGAAGTCATTCAGTTGATTAGGGTTTCAAGTTCTTTCATTGGCCCAAGAGTCCCTTTATTTTGGAACGCGGATGACACAGATGCAACTGATATACGCAGATAAACCTTAACTAAAATAAAAGGGTTTTTCAATAACGGAAAACGCAAGAGTTGCTCGGCGGAATTTGCAACTTAGCGAAGCGATCTCATGAGCGACAGCGAATAATTCCGCCGCCCTCCTGTTTTCGTTCCGAACCCCTGCCAGGGGTTTGAAACCCTGGCAGGGTTGAACAGCCTAAAAGTTCCGATCTTCCTTGCAATTTGAAAGGTCAGGTGGTTTCTTATTCCGGTTTTTTTGCCGAAAGTTTTCAGGCTAACCAAAAAGGCTTGCATGAAGCAGAATCATCTAACAAAAATTTACAGCAACAAAAGAACCCCAGCCTCAAAGGCAGGCCGTCTTACCCAAAAGGTCAAACAACCTACCTCCAAGGTAGGTTATCCGAGCTTAAAGGTGGGTAAACTGACCTCAGAGGTCCGCTGACCGACCTTTGAGGCACCCCTCCCTACCTATACAGGTACCCTGTCCGAGGTAAAAGGTGGGCGAACCGACCTCAGAGGTCAACTAGCCCACCTATACAGGTACCACCCCCCACCTGCATAGGTACCCCCTCCCACCTATTCAGGTACCTTGTCGCACCTTTGAGGTACCCCTCGTAAGATTTCGCTTCCCGTAAGCGGGACAGGCTATGAGTACGCTCCTTCTCCGTAGTAAAACTACGAAGGAGAAGCTTCGCTAAGTTGCAATTCCGCCGCCTCCATCTGACAATAATTCCATCAACAGCCAAGAAAAAGTTCCGATCTTGTCTGCAATTTGAAAGGTCAAGTAGTTTTTTATTCTGTTTTTTTGCCGACGATTTTCAGGCTCACTCGAAAGATCGCAACTTTCGGCTCGCAATTCGAAACCCGGAACCCGCAACCCCTATCACTGGCGCAAGCCTCCGCTTGTGGTTCGTTCCACAAAACTGGCTAAAGGCTACACCCAAAGAGACTATAAATTCATTTAATTGCCACTAAACAGGCCTGCATGGAACAATATAGGCTACTGTGCTGCATCTTTTATTCATCCCGTAAAGCGTCAACCGGATTCATGTTTGCCATCTTTATTGTCTGCCACGAGGTAGTTAATAAACCAATAATCAGCGCAAAAATCGCTGAAAAGGCAAAAATCCACCAGCTAATATCGGTTTGATAGATAAATCCTTCCATCCATTTGCTTAGAGAATAGTATGCAATGGGTAGGGCAACAATTGATGCCAATGCAATCCATTTCAAATAATCAAAATTGAGCATTTTGAAAACCGCTAATGCTGTGGCTCCATTAACCTTCCTGATTCCAATTTCTTTTGTCCTGATTATTGTTGTGTACCAAACCATGGAAAACAAATTAATAATACTGACAAGGATAATAAAGAAAACAAAATATTTTAGTAAGGCGGCAAGTTCAAATTCTGCTTCATACTGATTATTATAATGGTCCTCCAACCAAAAATATTCAAAAGGATAGTCTGGAAAGGTATTTTGAAGATTTTCAGCTACAAAGTTTGTAACAGAACCCTTGGCCTTTACTTGATTTATCTCTATGGCGTAATAACCCCAGAGCATATTTGAAGTCAAATCAAGCAATACCATTGGAGATGGTTTTTGCTTCATCGAGCTGAAATTAAAGTCGCCAGTCACTCCCTTAACAGAAGCCTGAAAATTTTGTCTCGCACCATCAAAATTCACTACCCTGCCAATGGCCTCTTCCGGATTCGTATAGCCCAATTGAACTAAGCATTTCTCATTTATGATACATTCCCTTTTTCCCTCCTTGTTATCAGAAAAATTGTTGCCAGCTTGTAATTCTACATCATACATATCAACAAAACTTTTATCCGTAATGAAAACACCGGCTGATATCCGGGCGGGTTTTCCCTTTTCTTTAACTGTAAAATTAAATGAAGGAAGGTCACCGGGAACTGCACTGGTGTTGGATATATTTTTTATTCCTGCATGTTTGACTACTTCCTGTTCAAATGCTTCAAGGTTATTGACTCGTTCAGAATTCTTGCTTATATTCTGAGGAACCCTTACAATGAGCTTATTCGAAATGTCAAGCCCTTTATCTTTATCTATCAAATAATTCAGTTGCTTATCAATACCAATTATACTTGCTATGATTAACACCACAATGGCAAATTGCCCTACTGTAATAATATGCTGAAATGATATTTTGCGTGTTGTAGCATATCTTTTGAAATGAATTAAATCCAATGAATTTTTCTTTTTAACATATAAAACAGGAAGGATACCGGTTATCAGGATGCTTAAAAGAAAAACCGTTATTAAAATGAACCAGAAACCTGAATTTGAAAGGGACAAGCTGATATTTATTCCAAGAGATTGAAAGATGGGCTCTTTGATAAGTGAACAAATAACAACAGCAAGAATTATAGCAAGTGTATGAACAATGAATGACTCGGATAAATATTTTTGATAAAATTGTTTAAGGTTGCTCCCCAATACCTTCTGTATCCCGATATCTTTTAAATTACTCAGAAGACGTGAATAAGTAAAATACACATAGTTAAAAACAGAAGCTGTTAGCAACAATAAGCTAACAGCAAGTAAAATGTTTAAATAATCATCATTGGCATTTTGACTGATTTCTCCCTGCAGATTGGATTCTAAATGAATATCCGTTAGAGGTTGCAAGTGATATCTGTTTAAAGTGTTGCTTTTCTCAAAATGTCCCTTTTTATGGCTATAAACCAATTCGTCAATTTTTCCTTCAAATTCAGTTATATTGGTATTATTATCTACACGGATATAAGTATAAAAAGAAGGTTCTCCCCAATCTGCTTTTACAGGCGGCGGAAGGTGCATGTTGTCGTGAAATGAAAGAAACATATCGGCTCTGAAATGAGTGTTTTT
>JBNJGZ010000064.1:0-11802 GCA_051748065.1 Bacteroidota bacterium | reverse complement strand
ATGGACTGGCTGCCCAATCAGGAAGGCATAATATGGTTTTTAGATAAGGTCTGGCCTGAGGTCTATCAGAACTTTCCTGATTTAACGTTTTCCCTGGCCGGAAGAAACATGCCGGACTGGATACAAAAAAGAAACGATCCTGGCCTGGTCATAGACGGCGAAGTGGAAAATGCCTATAAATACATGCAGTTCAGAAATATAATGATCGTTCCGTTATTCTCCGGTTCCGGCATCCGGATCAAGATTTTAGAAGGAATGATTAATAAAAATGTTGTCATTACAACATCTATAGGTGCTGAAGGTATCGATGCTACTGATGGAGAGCATTTGCTGATTGCAGACGATAAAGAAGCATTCAAAAGACAAATACAATATTGCATGGATAATCCTGCTGAATCGACTAAAATCGGAGAAAATGCTGCTCAACTTGTAAAAGAGCATTACAACCTGAAAGACAACGCCAAAAAATTAACGGAGTTTTACCAAAAGCTCACGGAAAATAACAGCTAAAAGTTATTTATCAACCTTTCGAATAGCAATTGAAACATTTTTCCAGATTAGAACAACCTGTGTAATACTTAACAAAAGCCAGCTTTTAATTTTATAATTCTTTCTGACATGAATCATAAAGATAGTAACTCATCTCCTCGTCTTTATTCTTTCATGTGAGTTATTATAAAACATGTCCGGTTCAAAAATTTTAAAGTAATTTTACATCGCAAAAATGGAATGGCATATGTATTCGTGCCAAAATATAAAATGTTAAAAAAAATCCCTGACCGGCTCAGGCTAAAACCATTGCTGTGAAATTACTGATCTTGTTGTCACGTATCCCCTATCCGCTTGAAAAAGGTGATAAGCTTCGTGCTTTTCACCAAATCAAAGTATTGGCAGAACATTTTGAAATTGTATTACTGGCATCAGGAAACTCAAAAGAAATCAGTAGCGAAACCTATATTGCTCTAAAGCCCTATTGCAGCGAGATTTACTTTTTCAGACAAAACAAGATATGCCGCGCATGGCATACTTTTCGTTATTTTATAGCAGGAAAACCCCTACAAACCGGATATTTTTATTCAGCTAAAGCACGAAAACTAATCCGGAAAAAAGTTAAACAAAGGTCTATTGATCACATTTATTGCCAGTTATTTCGCACGGCTGAAATGGTAAAAAACATTCATATACCCAGAACAATCGACTATCAGGATGCTTTTTCCGTTAGCATGAAAAAACGAATGAAAGCAACCCGTGCCATAAAAAAAATGTTGCTGGCTATTGAATACAAAAGAGTCAAAAAATACGAGAAGACCATTTATTCCTGGTTTGATCATCATACGATAATCTCTGAAAGTGACCGCGAGCATCTTAATATGCCTGACTTGCAGGTAGTCAGAAATGGCGTGGATATAGATTTTTTTCAGGCTGATCCGAAAGTTGAAACGAAGTATGACTTAATCTTCAGCGGGAATATGTCCTATCTTCCCAATGTCCATACGGCTGTTTACCTGGCTAAAGAAGTAATGCCTTTAATTTGGGATCAGGCTCCTGAGACAACCCTGGTTCTCGCCGGAGCATCTCCGGATAAGGCAGTACGTCAGCTTGCCGGCAAAAATATCTTCGTAACCGGCTGGGTAAATGACATCAGAGAGGTTTACAACCAATCGAAAGTCTTTATTGCTCCGATGCAAATCGGAACAGGACTACAAAACAAAATCCTTGAAGCTATGGCCATGCAATTACCCTCCATAACTTCAGAAGCTGCCTGGAAGCCTATTGGAGCTGAAAAAGATAAAGAATTGCAGATTGCAGGGTCAGCTCAGGAATATGCTGATAAGGCTGTTCAGCTTCTGAAATATCAGGAAAAACGCCGAAAAACAGGTGAATATGCCCGGGATTTTGTTAGTCGTAATTTCGACTGGAAGGCATGTACCCACAAGCTTGTCCGGATTATTGAAAATCCTTCTGGTAAAGAGTCTTAAAATCTGACCTATAATTATTTAATCAATTCGCTCCAGCAACAAGATATTTTCCACATGATGCGTATGTGGAAACATGTCCACCGGTTGCACTTTTTTAATCTCGTACTTATCATTCATCATAGCTACATCTCTGGCTTGTGTAGCCGGATTACAGGACACATAGACAATTCTGCGGGGAGCTATTTTTAACATTTGAGTAATTACATCTTTGTGCATGCCGGCACGTGGAGGATCAGCAATGATAACACCTGGTCTGCCCTGCTCTGAAATAAAATCATCACTCAACACTTCAACCATATCTCCGCTAAAGAATTCCGCATTTTCAACCTTGTTCCATTCTTTGTTTACATTAGCATCTTGAATGGCTTCGGGAACATATTCAATACCTACGACTTTCCGGGCCTGCTCTGCTACAAATAAAGCAATACTACCCGTTCCGGTATAAAGATCGTAAACGATATCATCCGGCTGAATATCAGCAAATGACCGGATCTTCCGATACATTTTTAAAGCCTGACCGGTGTTTGTCTGAAAAAAGGAAAGCGGCCCCACTTTAAATATTAAATCCTCCAGCTCTTCTGTAAGATATGTTTCTCCTTCAAACGGCCTGGCCTGTAAACCATCAAGACTGTCATTCAATTTACTATTCACGATATACATCGTTGAAGTGATCCGGGGTATCTCTTGCATTAATGGCTTCAGAATATTTTCCAAAGCTTCCCTGTTTTCCGAGTTCAGGATCAGCACGACCATCCAATGGTCGTTTTCATTATTGCGGATCAATACATTACGCAATAATCCTTCTTTTTTGCGTGCGTTATAAAAGGAATACCCGTTGAGCTCTGCAAGTTCTTTGACTCGTTTACGGATGACATTCGACAGATCCGGTTGTAAATAGCACTCTTCCAGATCCAGGATACGGTCAAACATTCCGGGAGGATGAAAACCCAACCCATTCATATTCATCTGGTCGAAATCCATATCATCCCTGTAATCCGTAATCCATTTCATATCCGAAAAGGTAAATTCCAGCTTATTCCGGTAGTATTGGGTTTTATCGGAACCCAATATCGGAGAAACTTCCGGGATGTCCAGATGTCCAATTCGTTTCAATTGGTCTGTCACTTGTTGTTGCTTAAATTCCAATTGTTTATCATAGGGAACATGTTGCCATTTGCAACCGCCACAAACACCAAAATGTTTACAAAAAGGTTCTGTGCGTAATTCAGAATAGCGGTGGAATTTTTCTGCCCGTCCCACCATAAAATTTTTGCGCTTTTTACTCACCTGCACATCTACAATATCTCCCGGTGCTGTAAAAGGCACAAATACAACTTTTTCATCGACTTTACCCAGCGCTTTGCCTTCAGCACCGAAGTCTGTTATTTCCACTTCTTTCAGATAGGGTTTGCGGTTTCTGTTACGTCCCATGATACTTTCTTTTAAACAAAACAAAAGTACAAAAAAGCGCAGGGTTCTCACCCTATGAATCAAATATTCATTCGCTTATGCTCTTTAATGTATCTGTTTTTATTTCAAAAAATTATGGATTTTCACTATAGTTTTTTTATGACTCTGTCATTTGCTCTGGCTATTATTTCAGTCATTGGAATGACCATAAATAATACATTATAAGCTGACATATACTTTTGCAAAACGAAAAAAGCCGTTCCAGAAATATGAAACGGCTTTTACTTTCTTTTTTAAGAATGATTATTTATTCTTTTCGGCATAATCTCGGCCGGCTTTTAAAGCTTCCAGATTTACATCAATCACTTCCTGTCCTTTATTTTTAAAGATGGCTTTGATGGCATTTTCCAGGGCTTCATATTCGATATCCAGGAATGGAGATGCGGCACCAAGGACAACAATATTGGCAGCTTTTTTCACACCAATGTCTTTAGCAATTTGATCGGCATCAAGCGCAATATGTTGGGGTACCTTGCTTATCTCCGCTTTTAAATCATCCATATCCGGATAATTGGGAATATTGATGAACGGCGTTGTATTGGTAATTAACCAGCCATCATCGCTGAGAACGTTAAGATAACGCAGGGATTCCATTGGTTCAACAGAAATAATCAAATCGGCTTTACCCATAGGAATCAGATCGGAAGCGATCGGTTTATCGGACAAGCGAAGATTTGAATGTACATCACCTCCACGTTGGCTCATCCCGTGAACTTCAGCTTGTTTCAGATAAAGGTTTTTTGCAACCGCAGCCGTACCGATGGTTGCAGCGATAGATAATATCCCTTGTCCTCCTACTCCGGCTAATATGATATCTTTCTTCATAACTTTAAGTTTTTATTAATCGGTGCTGTGGATGCTTTTGGGCAGTATTGTTAACATACTCATCTCACAGGATTCATTTATTGAATTTACCGAGTAGTTTTATTTCTTTTTGTTTTTATGTTTTGCTCTCATGCGTTTGTTAAGCGCAACAATACATTCCCTGCGGGGAATAATAACAGAAACACCATCGTACTCAAGCTCTTCGCGCATAATCTGTACGTTTTCTTCATGGTGTTTTTTGATGGGTTTAATCACCCTTATGTGTTCCGGCTCAACTCCAATACCTTCACAAATACTTTCTATGCGTCCTTTTGCTGATGAAGATTGTCCACCTGTCATGGCTGTGGTATCATTATCCAGGATCATAATGGTAACTTTACTTTCATCAATAACCGCATCAAGCAATCCGGTCATTCCCGAATGTGTGAACGTTGAGTCCCCTATAACAGTAACAGCCGGATGCAGTCCGGCATCAGCTGCACCTTTAGCCATAGTAACGGAAGCTCCCATATCCACACAAGAGTTAATTGCATTGTAAGGATCGAGGGCACCAAGCGTATAGCATCCTATATCAGAAAATACATGACCATCGCCATAATCTTCTAATATTTCATTCAGAGCTTTATAAGTATCAATATGCGGGCATCCGGCACATAATTCCGGTGGTCTGCCGGCCACAATCTCGGGAACTTTGTTTTCAAGCGGCTTTTCCAGTCCTAAAGCTACAGCTACATGATTGGGATTAAGCTCGCCGGCTCTTGGTAAAGTCCCATCCATGCGGCCTTTGATATTCAGATGTTCATCTATATATCCACGGAGCCGCTCTTCCAGAAGGGGAGCACCTTCTTCCAAAACCATAATGGAATCGGTTTCTTTCACCATTCGCTCAATCAACTCACGTGGCTCGGGATATTGAGCCAAACGCAAAACCGGATAAGGCACTTTGCCATCCTCATAGTTTTCGACCAAATAATTATACGCTAATCCACAGGCAATAATTCCCATGCTTTTATCCTCAGCATCAATATATTGATTAAACTCGGATTTCTCAGACTCCATTTCAAAAGCCGCCTGATTACTTAAAAGCCCGCTATATCGTTTTCTTGCTATTGCCGGTAGCAAAACAAACTGATTTCTATCTTTAGGAAGTGTCAATTCATTCTGACTTAAGGACTCTTTTCTTGCAACGCCGGCACGTGAATGCGCTAAGCGCGTTGTAATGCGCATTAAAACAGGAACTTGATATTTTTCGGACAGTTCGAATCCGTAACGGGTCATTTCATAGGCTTCCTGCTGGTTGCCGGGTTCCAGTATCGGCATCATGGCAAATTTACCATAGAAACGGGAGTCTTGCTCATTTTGCGATGAGTGCATTGAAGGATCGTCGGCGGAAACAACAATCAGTCCACCATTAACACCCGTAATTGCGGAATTCACGAAAGCATCGGCCGCTACATTTAGCCCTACATGCTTCATGCCTACCATAGCACGTTTCCCGGAATAAGACATTCCAAGGGCAGCCTCCATAGCTGTCTTTTCATTTGCTGACCAATTGGAACGTATATTTTTTTCTTTGGCTTCAGCAGACCCTTGCACATATTCGGTGATCTCTGTAGATGGCGTTCCCGGATAAGCAAACATACCAGACAAGCCGGAATCTATTGCACCCTGAGCAATCGCTTCATCACCTAATAACAGAAGTTTTTGCATATCTTTTATCTTTATTTTTTTATACTATATCATTTGAGCGCAAAGCTAATATTTTTTTGGAATACTTTTGGTACAATAAAACAAACAATATTTTCCTATTTTTGTATCTTATTTTACTATGAATATATTGGCGCACCTATATCTTTCGGGAAAAGACCCACAAATCATATTGGGGAACTTTATTGCAGATGCAGTAAAAGGCCGCAAAAAACATCAGTATAACCATAAAATACAGAAAGGTATACACTTACACCATACTATTGATGCATTCACAGATGAACATCCTAAAATCCGCCACAGCACGCAACTTTTGCGCTCCAAATATCACATGTATGCCGGTGTCATCATCGATCTGACCTTTGATCATTTCCTGGCAAATAACTGGAGCCGTTATTCTCATATTAACATGGATACTTTTATTGATAACAGTTATGAATTGTTACTCAGAAACTACCGGATACTGCCGGAACAAACCCGCAAGTTTTTGCCTTTTATGATTATGATTAATTTGTTAAAAAAATATAAAAAATTAGAAGGGCTACATCAAAGCCTCAGCGGATTATCACGACGTACTACCTTCGATTCCAAGATGGAATTTGCTATAGAAGATATCAAACATCATTATAATGAAATGCAGGCAGATTTTCTGGATTTTTTCCCTGAACTCATAGCTTTTGTCAGACGCAATCCGGCAGTTATCTGGTATGATCAGGAATAGATTGTAGCTACGACTTTTCTTTGACTTCCCCTCTTTCGGAATTCTCCGAGATAAATCCCCTGCCAGGTGCCCATATTAAGCTGTCCATCAGTAATGGGAACAGATACCGAGCTTCCAAACAAACTACTTTTGATATGAGCCGGCATATCATCGCTACCTTCCATGGTATGTGTATATCCCGACCAGTTTTCCGGAACAAGATAGTCAAAAAATTGCTCAAAATCATACCTGACCGAAGGGTCGGCATTTTCATTAATTGCAAGACCTGCCGAAGTATGCTTGATAAAGAGATGTAAAATCCCTTCTTTCGGAAGCCGGGATAATTGTCCGGTAATCTCCTCTGTAATCAAATGGACGCCATAGGAATGGTGAGACAAACGTATTTCTTTTTGTATAATCATCATGGCAAAGATAATAATCTCATGAAAATTACTACATTTGCAGTCCATAAACTATAACAAAAGCATCAAATCAACTCCCAAAAGACTACCAATAAAGTATTTACGGCTTCTCTGATAAATAAAACTCAACATTAAGGTGCTTTTATTTATAAACCGGAAATTCGTTTTATAAGCTCCGGCTTTGTTATCAAAAAAACAAATCACATTAAAATACAGAATTATTATGGATAAAAAAAACACGGGTAATTACACCAAGATGGTTCATGGTGGTACTATAGACGACAAATACATGAGTGCCACAGTCCCGATTTATCAAACATCAACATTTGCCTTTCACAATGCAGACCACGGTGCTGAGCTATTCAGCGGCAAAGGTGAAGGATATATTTACACCCGTTTGGGTAATCCCACAATCGGAGCCCTCGAGGATGCCGTTTCCGATTTGGAAGGCGGATACGGTGGTATCGCTACAAGTTCAGGAATGTCTGCAGTAACCACATTATACACTGCATTTTTAGGACAAGGCGACCACATGGTAGCTCATAACGCTATTTATGGCCCTTCCAGAGGTGTTATGGAAAATATCTTTTCGAAGTTTGGCATTGAATATTCGTTTATTGACACCACTGATCCTGAGCAGGTACGTCAGGCTATCAAAGAAAACACCAAACTTGTGTATACTGAAACACCTGCCAATCCAACCATAGAAATCACGGATATTCGTAAGGTTTCGGCTATTGCTCATGAGCATAATATCCCGGTATGTGTTGACAATACATTCTGCAGCCCACATTTGCAGCGTCCTTTAGAACTCGATGCCGATATTGTTTTGCATTCCATGACCAAATTTATCAACGGTCATGCTGATGTTGTTGCCGGCATGCTGGTAGCCAAAACCGAAGAGCATTATAAGTTGCTCCGCACTACCCTGGTAAACATGGGTGGTAACATGGATCCTCATCAGGCTTATATGGTACACCGCGGATTAAAAACTTTAGGAATTCGTATTGATAAAGCTCAGAAAACAGCAGAAAACGTTGCCTATTTCTTAGAAGAGCATCCGAAAGTAGACTGGGTGAAATATCCCGGGTTAAAAAGTCATCCGCAATATGAATTAGCCAATACACAAATGGACGGCTATGGCACGATGATTAGTTTTGGTCTGAAAGGCGGTTTTGATGCAGGAAAAACCCTAATGAATGAAGTGCAAATTGCTTTGTTGGCTGTTTCATTAGGCGGTGTAGAAACCTTAATTCAACATCCAGCCTCCATGACGCATTCCAAATTGTCACCCGAAAACAGAGAAAAAGCCGGAATCACTGATGGTTTGGTACGTTTTGCTGTGGGTATTGAAGATGAAGAAGACATTATCAATGACCTGAAACAAGCATTGGATAAAATTTAAAAGAAAATGATCTCCTGACAATTTTTTAACATAAGCCAAAGGGTACATGCCTTTTGGCTTATTTTTTTTATTTTCCTGACGGTATTATTGGTCATTTGCGCTTCGCGCTTCATTTTACTTTAAGCTTTTTTGAAATGGTTACACTTGACAGCAGCCAGACTCAGAAGTATATAAAATAACTATAAATGACCTCGATGAAACAAAAATGGTTTCACAAGTAACCATCATAACTTTGTTTTCCTTGCTCCCGAAAGACATCGCCCACCTCATGTAATCATTCCACTTTGTGAGTCGAAAATATTCGCCATGCAGGTTTCTGACTATACATTCCTGACCTGCATTATTCGTAAAAAATAATGTGTCATATAATATTTCGATGAAAAGATTTGTTATTTTACCAATCTGTTTATAATTTTATCAAAACTATTTTCCCGAAAATGACACACCACAAATCCTTATACCTGATCATATTACTAATGGTCTTTGCTTTTAATAATCTTTCAGGGCAAAGTGTAGGTTTAGTACTCAGTGGTGGCGGAGCAAAAGGAGTAGCCCATGTAGGCGTATTGAAAGCCCTGGAAGATAATCACGTTCCCATTGATTATATTACTGGAACTTCTATGGGTGCTATTGTTGGCGGTTTATATGCTTCCGGCTATTCGCCTGAGGAGATCGACTCGCTTATAAATTCAGATGACTTTTTACAATGGGCAAAAGGCGAAATCGAAGAAGAATATACTTATTTGTATATGCAGGAGAAACCAAATTCTTCCTGGATATCTTTGGCCATGAATTATGACTCCCTTATCCGAAGGCCTGAATTTCCCTCTAGTATAATTCAACCCTTTCAGATGGACTTTGCTTTTATGCAGATGTTTTCAAAAGCCACAACTGCCAGCAACAGAAATTTCGACAGCCTTTACGTGCCCTTCCGGTGCATGGCTTCGGATATTCAAAACAATAAAGCTGTAACACTTTCCGAAGGTAATCTGGGAAAAGCAATCCGTGCTTCTATGACATATCCGTTTTATTTTAAACCCATAACCATTGACGGAAAAATAATGCTGGACGGCGGAATGTATAACAATTTCCCTTCAGACGTGATGTTTGAAGAATTTTTTCCCGACATGATCATAGGCTCAAATGTTGCCAGTAATTATTCAGTTGCCGATCCTTCTGATCTCATGTCTCAAATCCGCACGATCATGATGCAACAAACACAGTATGATGTATTTTGTGAAAGCTCGGTTCTGATTGAACCACAAGTGCCAAAAAACACCAACGTTTTAGACTTCAGTCGCCGTAAGGCCTTTATCGACAGCGGATATGTAGCGACAGAGCGTAAAATTAATGAAATCAGACTTTTTCTTACAGACAGTGCTTTCCCTGATGAACTGCGCCGGGAAAGAGAAAAATTTAAGAAAAAATCACCTCCGCTAGTCTTCAATGACATAAAAATCAAGGGACTTGAGGATAATGAAGCCGATTTTATCAATCGTATGTTATTGCATGATAAAGATACTGTCGGCATAAAAATGATCAAAGAAGATTATTTTCGTATTCTGGCCAATGAACATATTCAATACATTTACCCGGTAGCAAATTATGATGAAGAAAGCGGATATTACCATCTCGACCTGGAAGTAAAAAAAGATAAGAATATCGAAGTCCAGTTCGGGGGAACCGTATCCTCTGCTCCAATAAACGAAGCTTTTCTACAATTAAAATATAAGTTTTTAGGCAGACAGGCAGGAAATATCCGGCTAAACTCCTATATCGGAAGATTTTATTCGTCAGTAAGCGCCAGAGCCCGACTGGATTTTCCCGGGAAATCAGCATTTTATATAAAAGGAGGAACAACCTATAACCAATGGGATTATTTTAAAACATCCACCACATTTTTTGAAGATAAAACCCCCTCCTATCTTATAAAAAACGATTTTCGGAATACGATAACATTTGGCGCTCCCGTTTCAAGCAAGAGCAAATTGGAAGCTTCGATTTCCGCAGGGAATATCACCAATAAATATTACCAATCCAACCAGTTTAGCCGGCTGGATACTGCCGATAAAACCGAGTTCATCAATTACAATACTGAGTTCAATTATCAATACAATACGCTAAACCGCAAGCAGTTTGCTACCAAAGGAAGGTTCATACAAGCAGAAGTTAAAAATTTCCGGGGAGCAGCAACGTATACCCCCGGCTCAATATCACCTGATAATCAAGCAACAAAAAGAATACACCAATGGCTGCAAATTTCTTTTCAATATCAGGATTACATGAAATCTACATCCTGGTTTACATTCGGATACGATGTGGACTTATTTTTATCCAACCGGTCATTATTTGAAAACCAAACTTCAAGTTTGTTGATGGCTCATGAATATACTCCTGTCCCCGAAAGCAAAACCGTTTTCCTCCGGAATTTTAATGCCAACAATTATGCCGGAGCAGGCATTAAAGGGATTTTCAAACTCGCAGATAATTTTAATTTTCGTAATGAAATATACGGTTTTCAGCCTTTCAGAGAAATATTATCTACCGGTGAAAATAATCAGGCTTATCTGGGGCCCTATTTCAACAAACAATATTTTATTGGCTCTACTCGACTTGTTTATCACTCTCCATTAGGGCCAATCAGCTTGTACCTGAATTATTACCAGGGCCATAAAGACCCTCTGGCTTTTGGACTAAATATTGGTTATATCATATTTAATGAACATACCCTCAATTAAGCACCAATTACAACAGGTTTTAAAACAACCAATTGACTAACCAAAGTGACCTAAACTCTATCGTCTGTTTTTTTGTAATTTAAAAGATATTTTATTCCTGTTTGGTGCAAACCAAAAGATTATTATTTTTGCTGCCATAAACGAATAAGCCAGACAAGCAAATGTCTGGTTTTAAATTTTTAACAAAACAAGAACAAACAGGTAAAACAAATGCCAGGAAAGGCTATTGTTAAATGAAAACAATAAATGAATCATCAGATTCAAACCATCTTAAATCATTATTTTTAGTAGTAACCATACATTAAATTGTTAAGCTAATCCTATGACACAAGAAACTAAAGACCAGGAAAATCAGGAACAACTCCAAACCGGAACGAATCCGCAGGAAGAAGTTCAAAACACCATTAATCCGGTTTCAGCATCCGGGCAGGAAGAAACGGAAACCTCATCCGAAAAACAGGAAGAAAAGGAACCACGTGGAGATCAAGACACCAGTGAGGAGCAAAAACAGCAAGAAGTCTCTCAACCGGCAGAAGCACAAAACAAAGAAAAAGAA
>JBNJGZ010000063.1:0-11847 GCA_051748065.1 Bacteroidota bacterium | reverse complement strand
AAGTATTTAAAACCAAGGAGTCCCGATTGTAACATCGGGATGACTGTTTTAAATACGAGCATAACGCAGAAATTGGACATTATGGACAAACACTAATTAGAGTCTGTCTATAAAGTCGAGTGTTTGATTCAGAATGTTCGAGATCAAGGCGTGCGAAAATTTTAAACCGCAGTATACTAGCGTATATGAGGATTTAAAATTTGAGCAACAACGCAGATATCGGACATTATGGACAAACACTAATTAGACTATAATTGCAATACAAGAGTAAACGTTTATCGAATTTCCTCGCATTTTTGAACACATTCAATAATTTGAGCAATGGACTGCTGCTTAAGTGAATAGTAGGTGTTTTTACCATCCCTTCTGGCCTGGAGTATTCCTTTGTTCTTTAGAATATTCAGGTGGTGTGAAGCCGAAGCTTGCTCAATTTTTAACTGTTCATAGATTTCCGTTACATTCATTTTTGGCTGGTCTTCCAAAAGACTAATTATTGCTATGCGCATTGGATGGGCAATAGAACGTAGTTTGCTGGCAGCATCTTCAAGTTTGACAATGTCTAAACCGCTTTTTGTTGTTTCCATAGATTATTGTTTTGGGATACATTTTCTTCTCAATCAATCTTATATTGACAAATATAACACATATAAATCCAATAAACAACTAATTTATCGTAAAATTAATATATTTTAAATAAATCAATAAATTTAAACTGGTCCCCGTCAAACAATCCCTGATCACTTAATTTTAAGGAGGGGATCACTAACAAGCCCATAAATGAAAGTGTCATGTAGGGAGCAGAAAGTAAAGAGCCGTTTTGTTTAACCAAATTATCTATTTCCCTGTATTTCTTTGCTACGGTTTGCCCGTCCTGATCGCTGATTATCCCGGCAATTGGCAGAGGAAGGATGTGAGATAATTCTTTGTTTATATAACCAATTCCTCCTTTTGATTCGGATATTTTTTCTATAGCGTTCAGAATATCGTCATCTGTTACACCCACTACCATAATATTGTGGCTGTCGTGAGCTACTGTTGAAACCATAGCCCCTTCTTTCAATCCCATATTGTGAATAAATCCAACGGCCGGCTTAGAGACTTTGTAACGATTCAACACAACAATTTTTAGAATATCACGCTCGGTATCTGAAATTACTTTTCCATTTTCAATTTTTGGATCAACATAAAGCGCCCCGGTTACTAATTGACCTTCCCGGACATCAATGACCCGGAGTTTTCCTTCTTTTGCTTCTATTTCTAAATCTTCTTTCCGTACGCGGGAAGCCACAAATTTATTGGGACGTTCTGTTGGCTGGGATTCCAAACTAGTGGTTTTGTTTTCGGCTACCTGTGCTCCATTGATGAATGTCTGAAGAACATTAAACTGTTCCGGATTATCAATAATAATGAAATCAGCCGGGTCATTTTTTTGAAGTAACCCGTTTTCAAGATCATAATGTCTCTTCGGGTTGATTGTGCAGGGCTTGAGCGCCGTAATCAAATCATAACCTTTTGCTATACTTTTTTTCACCAGATTATTGATGTGCCCCAACATTAGTTCATCAGGGTGTTTGTCATCGGAGCAAAACATGATATTGTCCGGATGATCTTTTAATAGAGGAATAAGCGCATCAAAGTTGCGGGCGGCGCTACCTTCGCGAATTTGGACCTTTATCCCGGATTTTAATTTGTCTAAAGCTTCTTGTTCCGTAAAACATTCATGATCCGTAGAAATGCCGGCTTTTGCATATTGTGCTGCGGATTCGTCTTGTAAACCGGGAGCATGACCATCTATAGGTTTTCCATGTTTTTGAGCGGCCCGCAATTTATCCATAACAAGCTTATCCTGATTTAAAACCCCGGGAAAATTCATCATTTCGGCCAGGTATTTTATTTCATCACGACTCATCAATTCCTCAATATCGTCTGCATCGATTTCAGCTCCGGAAGTTTCAAAAGGAGTGGCAGGTACGCACGAAGGAGCACCAAAATAAAATTTAAACGGTACACGGTTTCCGTTTTGGATCATAAAATTTATTCCGTCTTTGCCAAGCACATTTCCTATTTCATGAGGATCGGAAACAGTAGCTATGGTACCATGTGTTACTGCTACCCGGGCAAACTCTACAGGTGTTAGCATAGAGCTTTCAATATGAACATGGGCATCGACCAGGCCGGGCAATATATATTGTGACTGAACCTGGTCTGCTTCCATTTGAGTCACAGAAAATATTTTTCCGTCGGATACATTTATTTTACCCGGGAAAATTCGCTCTTCAACGACATCTACGATCATTCCGGTGTATTCCTGAATCGTTGGCATAGTGGTAAGATTTTAGTTAGTGATTAAGAATGTGTTACTTCTTATGGTGTAATTTGTTGGCTAATTGTCCACAGGCAGCATCAATATCTTTACCACGGCTTCTGCGTACATTAACAATGATATTGATTTTTTCCCTTAAAAACTCAACAAATTGTTCCATTTCTTTATCATCGGCGCGTTCTAAAGTAGAGCCTTCTACAGGATTATATTCAATAATGTTTACTTTGACGGGGAAATTTTTACAGAAAGTAGCCAGTTTACTTGCATCATCAAGTGAGTCGTTAAAGTCTTTAAATAAAATGTATTCTATAGTAATTCGTGATCCCGTTTTTTCATAAAAATATTTCAACGCCTCAATGAGTTTGGGCAAAGGATATCGCTTGTTTATTGGGACAATTTCATTTCTTTTATCATCATCAGCCGCATTTAGCGACAAGGCCAGATTAATCTTCAGGTTTTCATCGGCTAACTTTTTAATCTGCTCATCCAAACCGACTGTGGATAGCGTGATTCGTTTGGGGGAAATCCCCAGTCCTTTTTCGGATGTCAACCAGCGCAAAGATTCCACAACATAATCATAATTCATGAGCGGCTCGCCCATTCCCATGTATACAATATTGGTCAGGGATTGATCATAAGTTTTGTTGGCAATTTTGTCAATTTCCACAACCTGATCCACAATCTCATCCGGGTAAAGATCTCGTTGAAATCCCAGGCTTGCTGTTGCACAAAACTTGCAACCCAGCTTACAGCCAACCTGCGAAGAGATACAAGCAGTAAGGCGATCGCCTGAGGGAATTAAAACGCCTTCTACCACATGCCCGTCTTCAAGGGTAAATGCGACCTTAATCGTTTTGTCATTACTTGTTTGTGTGCTGCTAACCTGCGCGCGATGTATGTAAAAATCGGTATTGAGTTCTTCTCTGATGTTTTTGGAAAGGTTTGTCATTTCTTCAAATGTGGCTACTTGTTTTTGCCACAACCATTCAATAATTTGTTTGGCCCTGAATTTTTTCTCGCCTTTGCTTTCCAGATAGGACTCGAGTTCCCGGGTGGTTATTCTTCGTATGTTTTTCTTGTTTTCCATTAAAATATCAATCGTTAATTCTGTAGAATAGTTGTTGTAATTAGTATGCTATTAAGTTATTTTTTTTTATTGATGATGAAGATTACCAATCATCATCTTTTTGTTCTTTTTCTTTTTTCATGCCTTCCTTCATGCTTTTTATTACTTCTTGTATCTCATCAGCAATAATTTGCAACATCTCTTCATCGCGTTGGTCATAATATGTATTTTCCGGATCAATCCATCTTTCCAGCGGGTATTTTGACTTTCTTAGAAGTTGTAAATCCGTGATGGTATATCGAAACCGCCCATCTTTAAACTCCATTTTCAGAACATAGCCCAATCGGCCGGCTCTTTCTTCAAGATCACCGGCTTCTGTGTATTTTTTTATATCAAAACGTACGTGAGCTTTGAGTATGCCATTGGCTTTATCTTGTTTTTTTATCATACCACGTGCGTTATCCCAGTGGTTATTCATCCAGGTTATAGCACGGTAGAAAAGCTTTACAGATTTTCCTTCAGCTTCAACAACTTCCTGATATTTAATTTTTCCGCTATTTTCATCTACGGGAAAATTCAGGGAGTCTTTTTCCTGTGCGAGACTGATGTTTGAAGCAAGCGCAAACAGGAATATGGTTATTACAAAGCATTTTTTCATCATAAACAGAGGTTTTAATTTTGGGAATAAAGGTAAAAAAACGAATTTAACCTGCATTATTCATAAAAAATAAATAAAAACTTACATTTTTTTGCTAATCAAATTGAAATACAAAAATACAGATAAAATTATGGATAAATAAAAAAAAGAGGGAACCTAAAAGGCTCCCCCCTGATATTATTTTTGTGATGATGGTATTTTACATCATGCCGGGCATTCCGCCGCCCATGCCGCCCATGCCACCCATTCCGGCGGCTGCAGAAGCAGCATCATTATCGTCGTCATCTTCTGCATCAGCAAGTACACTTTCTGTAGTTAGCAGCATACCGGCAATTGATGCAGCGTTTTCAAGTGCAACACGTGTCACTTTCGTCGGGTCAATAACACCGGTTTTGAATAGATTTTCATATTTTAATGTACGTGCGTTAAATCCGTAGTCGTCTTTATCTGAGCGCACCTTTTCAGCAATTACAGAGCCTTCAAGACCTGCGTTTTCAACAATCTGACGCAATGGTTCTTCCAGTGCACGGCGAATAATGGCAATTCCTGTGGTTTCATCCGGATTATCGCCTTTCATATTTTCGAGGGCTTTGATAGCACGGATGAACGCAATTCCACCACCCGGGACAATACCTTCTTCTACGGCGGCACGCGTGGCGTTTAATGCGTCATCGAAACGGTCTTTTCTTTCTTTCATTTCCATTTCACTGGCGGCACCAACGTAGATTACAGCTACACCACCTGCCAGTTTAGCCAGACGCTCCTGAAGCTTTTCTTTGTCATAATCAGAAGTTGTGTTCTCTATCTGAGCTTTAATCTGGTTTGTGCGTGCTTCTATGTCTTTGGGGTTGCCTTTTCCACTAACAATGGTCGTATTATCCTTGTCGATGGTTATTTTTTCGGCTGATCCGAGCATATCTTCGGTAGCTTCTTCGAGCTTATAGCCTTTTTCTTCAGAGATAACCGTACCACCGGTCAGGATGGCAATGTCTTCAAGCATTTCTTTTCTTCTGTCGCCAAAGCCGGGAGCTTTAACAGCAGCAATTTTCAATGATCCGCGCAATTTGTTTACTACCAGAGTAGCCATAGCTTCGCTTTCAACATCTTCAGCGATGATAAGCAATGGACGTCCTGTTTGTTGCGCTTTCTCAAGGATTGGAACCAGGTCCTTCATTACTGAAATTTTCTTGTCATAAATCAACAGCAAAGGGTTCTCAAAAACAGTAACCATTTTTTCGCTGTCGGTGACAAAATAAGGTGAAATGTAACCACGGTCGAACTGCATTCCTTCAACAATGTCTACATAGGTTTCAATACCTTTGGCTTCTTCAATTGTAATGACACCTTCTTTTTTCACTTTGCTCATGGCTTCAGCAATCAAGCCACCGATAACATTGTCATTGTTGGCGGAAATGCTGGCTACTTGTTTGATTTTTTCATTGCTGTCGCCAACTTCCTGAGAAACGGATTTTAAATTTTCCACGGCTTTTCTTACCGCTTTGTCAATTCCTCTTTTCAGGTCCATTGGGTTTGCACCGGAAGCCACATTTTTAAGCCCGGTTTTAATGATGGATTGTGCCAGCACGGTAGCTGTTGTTGTTCCATCACCGGCAACATCATTTGTTTTGGAAGCCACTTCTTTGACCATCTGGGCTCCCATGTTTTCAACTTTGTTCTTGAGTTCGACTTCTTTTGCAACGGTTACTCCGTCTTTTGTAATTTGTGGAGCTCCATAGGCACGGTCAATTACAACATTACGTCCTTTGGGGCCGAGAGTAACTTTTACTGCATTACTAAGGGCGTCTACGCCTTTTTTTAAAGCATTTCTTGCTTCGATATCAAATAAAATGTCTTTAGCCATTTTTGATTAGTTTTTATGTTTAAAATATTAATTACAAATGTTTTGAATTGTTAGACGATACCGTAAATGTCGTCTTCATTGAGGATGAGATATTGTTCGTCATTGAGTTCTATTTCTGTTCCGGCGAACTTGCCATAAACAATAACATCACCGGGCTTTACGGTCATTTCATGCCCTTCAGTTCCGTTTCCAACTGCTACAACTTCTGCTTTTTGAGGTTTTTCTTTGGCCGTATCGGGGATAATAATCCCTCCTGTTGTCTTGTCTTCTGCGGAAACAGGTTTTGCTAATACTCGATTGCCTAACGGTTTGAAATTTACTGTTTTTCCCATGGTTTTTTATGATTTAATTTAACTTCAGCAAGGCAACGGCATATTTTATGCCAAATAAGATCTGCCGGGTTTTTGTGTCATTATTACAGCAGAGGACATGGCATAAATAAAAATGTCAGATCGCCTGTGACAATCTGACATTTTTATTTTGGTTTTTTTGATTATTTTATTCCTCTTCCTGCTCTTCTTGTTGTTCAGGCATTTCCTGAATAGGCTCCTGCTGGGCTGGTTGTTCTTGTACCGGAGCTTGTTGGCCTTCTTGATTGCTATAATCAATGTTTGCGTCCGGATTATCTTCATAAAATTCCTTGGACTCAGAATAAGTGGCCTCATCTGTTGTTTGGTTTCTCGGAATTACAAAAACTGAGGATAAGCTAAGGATAAGCAAAATAATGGCTAATGTCCAGGTCGCTTTTTCCAGAAAGTCTGTGGTTCGCTTAACGCCCATGAGCTGATTGGATGAAGAACTGCCTCCGAAAGCTGAGGATAACCCTCCTCCTTTTGGGTTTTGAACCAATACGATCAAAACAAGTAAAATACAAGTAATGAGTACTAATGCTGAAATTATTATATATCCGCCCATATTTATTTGATTTACAAAGCTTTAATTGTTGCTTTGTTGGTTGTTTTTTAATTCTTGAATAAGGTTTGCAAAGTAACGCTTTTTTTTCGGAAATTTCAAGCTTAGTTTTTCATAAATTTCTATTGCTTTATTATTTTTCCCCTGACGTTGATAAATTTGAGCCAGAGTTTCTGATATAAACTCCTGATTATCCTGAATACTAGAGTCTGCTTTTTGCGTTTCTTCTTTAAAATCACTTTCTTTATCCGGGATAATTTTAGGTTCATTGTTAATGAATTGGTCAATCAAATCTGATGGTTTATCATTTTTATCTTGTGACGTGTTGTTTTGGTTTGTTTCTGATTGGTTATTCGTTGAGTACTCTTGATAGTCTTTTTCTTTTTCAATTTGCCTGAGTTCATCTTTTATTCTTGCTTCTCTTTCTTCTTGCGTTTCAAAAGCGGATTTATTTCCGGGTTTCGTTCTGTTATCTTCCCCTGAATTGTCTTCAGCTTTTGAAGTAAAGGTAGATTTGTGGACCCATTCATAAAAATGCTCCCGGTTATGTATAAAAGATGATGATTGCGACAGATAATTAGTGTATTGTTTATCGTCGCTGTTATACATGCTTTTAAGGAAGAGCAAATGAAGGGTAGAGCAATACGGATATTGCTTGCTGAGTCTTTGAAATTCTTCAGAATGTTTTTTGTTCAAATAATCTGGTCTTTCAATATATTTTTTTAATTCATGTGAGTCCATACGAATAAAGTTACCAGTTTACGACCGATTTATTAAAAATATCATCTACCAGGTATCCTACAATTTCCTCTACAAGCTGATTTTCAACAGCAGAAAGGTTTTGGTTACTGTCAAAGTCTGCATGGCGGGAAAACGTTGTTTCAAAATTACTTTCCTCATCATAACGATTTCTGAAATTGACTTTTACCGAAATTGTCAGCCTGTTCATTGCTGCCTGGTCATTCCCTTGAATAGCAACGGGATTGGTTTTATATTCCACAATTTCTCCTTCGAAGTATAAATCACCTCCTGAATCTGTCAGGTTTAAATTGGTTTGAGACTGAAAGCGGTCTTTTAGCTTGTTTGTAAATATCTGACTCAGGTTGGCATTAACTAGCGAAGCGTTGTTTGGAAAATACTTAATGGTAACCGTTTCGGCTTTGGCAGGGATGGATGCACCGGTAAAACTATATATGCCACAGGCCTGCAACGAGATTAAGCTTGCTAATGTGAGTATCCAGATGCTTCTTCTAAGCCAGATCATATAACTATCGTCTTTTTTTGTTCATAGAAAAACATACGTTTTCAGGCTAAGAGATATTGTATTCTTTGATTTTTCTGTATAGCGTGCGTTCTGAAATCCCAAGGTCTTTTGCTGCCTGTTTTCGTTTGCCGTTGTGTTTTTCGAGAGCCCTGTTAATAAGGTCGATTTCTTTGTTTTTCAGGGATAAAGATTCTTCAATGACTTCTGAATCCTGAATAGGCTCCGAATCTGATTCCTCTTCCTCTTCCGATGTATAATAGTTTTCCGGTATTAAGGATTCATGCTGTATATCGGGAACGTTTGATTTTTGACCGGAAGAATACTCCTGATGTTGACCATGGCGGGAGCGCATTTCATAATATCTTTCATCGCCCATACTTTTGCGTACATCTTCTTCTTTATTTAGATCAAAGACAACATTTTTCAGGTCATTGATGTCTTTGCGCATATCAAAGAGAATCTTATAGAGCAATTCCCGTTCGCTCAGATTTTGATTTTTGTCTTCCTCTTGCTGTAGAAGAACAGGTAAATTATTTTTGCCATCTGCCGGTAAATACTTGCGGATAATTTCAGCATTGATTATTCTCTCTTTTTCAAGGATTGCCAGTTGTTCTGTAATGTTTTTTAATTGCCTGACATTTCCCGGCCAGCGAAAATTCATTAACTCTTCCTTTGCATCTTCTGTAAGCCTGACAACGGGCATACGGTATTTTTCAGCCATATCTGCGGCAAACTTGCGAAATAATAAGATGATATCGTCTTTACGTTCCCGTAAAGGAGGGATATAAATGGGAACCGTATTTAAACGATAATAAAGATCTTCCCGGAATTTTCCCTGTGTTATAGCTTCATCAATATTAAGATTAGTTGCTGCTACAACCCGCACGTCTGTCTTTACGACTTTAGATGATCCCACTTTCATAAATTCTCCGGACTCGAGAACTCTGAGTAAACGTACTTGCGTTGCTAAAGGTAGTTCAGCCACTTCGTCAAGAAATATAGTTCCTCCGTTAACTTCTTCAAAATATCCTTTGCGGGAATCAGTTGCTCCTGTGAAAGACCCTTTTTCGTGGCCGAAAAGTTCAGAGTCTATTGTTCCCTCCGGTATTGCCCCACAGTTAACAGCTATAAAAGGGCCATGTTTTCTTGAACTAAACTGATGTATAATTTTGGGAAATGCTTCTTTTCCTGAACCGCTTTCTCCTGTTATTAAAACAGAAATATCTGTTGGGGCAACTTGTAATGCTTTATCTATTGCCCGGTTCAGTACCTCAGAATTCCCGATTATGCCAAAGCGTTGTTTTACTGATTGTATATCCATGTATTCGTTTTTCCTTAGCTTGATGCCTGCAAAGTTAAAAAATATTCGGTTTGAAAGAAAAGGAATAACAAAAATAATGACACTTTGTCAGTGCGTGGTTTAGAAAATTTAGGTTAGTGCTTTCCAAAACCCTGGTATATTCTAAGAAACAGCAGATTTTGTGTGGTTGTAAACCTATAATTCGGGTATTTCCATTTCAGGTTCAGAAACAACATAGGAGCCGGGGTAATCATTTTTTATTTGATGGAGTACCCGCTGAGCTTCCAGTTTGTGGATAAAATCGCCAATTTCAACCTTATAATTGGGTGCATCAAAAATGATATAAGCATTTATTTCGCTATATTTTTTCCGGAATTTTGCCTTGGCTTTCTTAGCATTTCCTTTTGAATCACTTCCCGAATCAGAAAATATCTGAATACGATAGCCAGGAATCCCATCTAACTCTTCATTAATGGAAATATGTTTTTCAACAAGTTTTTTGACATCATCCGGCTCATGAATGTTAACCTCCCCCTTTGCCTGGGCAAAACTACCCAGGCATGCCAAGACAAAAAATCCAATCAAAATAAATTGTAACTGCTTCATATTTATTTTTTTAACAACCAATCGTAAATGTTTTTTGGTCTTACAGAGAGTACGGGTATCGGAGAATGATTTACCATCTGTTGTGCATACGGGCCTAATAACAAGTTTGCTGTAGTGGTTTCCTGTTCTGTCATAATAGCGATCATATCCGCATTTATTTCACGGGCATATTCAATGGTCGTATCCGTTATATTTCCGGCTTCTCTATTGTCAACAGAATATTTAACGTTATTTTCTTCCATATATTTTGCTGTCTGGTCAACATAGCCATTAACCAACATTTTTACAGCCGTTCCCATTGTAGTATAAACTCCCAATACTACTACTTCGGCATCAAACAATCTTGCCAATGTAGCCACAAACGGCGATTTCTGTCTTGTTTGACGCGTACTGTCTATAGGTAGCACGATTTTCTTTATTGGCCGCTCTTCGGCTTCCTCGTATCGTATGGTAATTACCGGGCAGGGCGCAGAAGTAACAATGCGGTATGCACTGGATCCAATCCAGAATTCTTCAAATCCTGAAATACCATGAGTGCCTACGACGACTAAGAATGCTTCATGGTATTTTGCCTGACTGGCAATTTCTTTATGTACTTTTCCCGAACGGACCTTATACATAAATTTTCCACCGGTTAGTGAATCTTTTTTCTTTTGAATAAGGTCTTCAAAGCGTTTTGAGGCTTCTTCCTGTGGGTCATGTCCTTCACCTGTATAAACTGATGATGAAGCTTTTTCTTTTTCGACCCAGACCATAAGGATATTAGCATGTAGCTTATTTGCTAAACGAATTGCATAATTTAAAGCTACTTCAGAGCCTTCTGAAAAATCCATTCCAACAATAATAACTCTTTTCATATGACTTAGATTTTTATTTGTTTCGACCGATAGTTATAATGCCCATATTAGGGTTTTGATTAAAAATTATAATATTATCTTATTTATGAAATATAATTTTTTGTAAATATACAAAACTAAACTCCCTTTGTAAATAGTTAATAAAAGTCTTTTGTTAGTTCTTTGTGGTTAAATTATGTTGCAAATTGTTTGAGTTTATAGTACCTGTTACTATTAAGACACTTTAAACATCCAGTTTGTTGCATAAAATTTAAAAAATCCTACGATTTTTATTATCTTTTGATCATGGGAAAACATTACTTTTGCAAAGGAGGGAAAATCTATGTCAATGAATAAAAATTTAGATGCCAGTGGGAGTCAGATGAATACGCATGACAAGGAATTTGAAAAAAGTCTGCGTCCTCATTCCTTTGATCATTTTCATGGGCAGGAATCCGTAGTTGAAAATTTGCAGATATTCACTCAGGCTGCTTTGCAACGTGATGAGGCTCTTGATCATGTTTTGCTGCATGGCCCTCCGGGATTAGGTAAAACGACCTTATCGCATATCATTTCTACTCAGATGAACGTCAACCTGAAAATTACCTCAGGACCTGTGCTTGATAAGCCGGGAGATTTAGCCGGGTTGTTAACCAGCCTGGAAAAAAGAGATGTCTTGTTTATTGATGAAATCCACCGGTTAAGCCCTGTTGTGGAGGAATATTTGTATTCTGCTATGGAAGACTTCCGGATAGACATCATGATTGAAACCGGGCCAAATGCAAGAGCGGTTCAGATTGATCTTAATCCGTTTACATTAATCGGAGCGACCACACGCTCAGGGTTGCTTACAGCTCCGTTGCGTTCACGTTTCGGTATAACTTCGCGATTGTCATATTATGACAAAGATACTTTGGCCGGCATTATTGAGCGCTCAGCTGATATTTTGCAGGTTCCTGTGCATGACAATGCTGCCTTGGAAATAGCCCGCCGCAGCAGGGGAACTCCACGGATTGCCAAT
>JBNJGZ010000062.1:0-11863 GCA_051748065.1 Bacteroidota bacterium | reverse complement strand
ACTACACTGGGTACTGTTACCAATAATAATGGCGAATTCAAAATCAAAGGAATTAAATCAGGAAAGGCTATTTTAGTAATATCACGTACCGGATATAGCCGTATAAAAAAAGAAATAGAAATAGATTCGGACATTAACAATCTAAGTTTCGTATTGGATAAATCTGCCAAAGACCTGGGAGCAGTTACTGTTACCGGAACAGGCACACCCCATCATATAAAAAATGCCCCTGTAAAGACGGAGGTGATCAGTGAAAAAAACATAAAAGAAATATCGCCAAAAGGTTTTGAAGATATGATGAAGTCGATAAGCCCGTCTTTTGATTTTACTCCGAATGTTATGGGTTCTTTTATGAAGCTTAACGGGCTAGGTAGTGATTATATACTGATGATGGTCGATGGACAAAGACTGTACGGAGGCCTTGGCGGACAAATAGACATGAACCGGATTAACCCGGAAAATATTGAACGGGTTGAAATCGTAAAAGGTGCATCATCTGCTTTATATGGCTCAGAAGCCATGGGCGGGGTAGTAAATATAATTACAAAAGAACCGAAAAACAATGTCCGTATTTCGAATAATTCAGTGGTAAGCAGCTATTCCACCTGGCAGCAAACCAATAATATTGACCTGAATTTCGGCGATTTTTCATCTCATACCTCTTTCACCCACAAGCAAACCGATGGCTGGCAACTCAGTCCGTATGAATATGACAGCCGGAAAGACACAACCTTCAGGACTGATGCGAAGGCTCAAAACGCTTATATGAACAAGACATTTAAGCAAAAATTTGAATATGCTGTTACGAATAACGTTGAGATTTATGCATCAGGTAAATTTTATAAAAATGACCGAAAAAGACCTGAATCGGTAAGAAGTTATAATTTGTATTTTGAAGACCAAAGCTACTCAGGTGGTGCTAAATATATAATCAACAATAATTCAGACATTATGTTTGATTACCATTCTGACCTTTTCGAATACTATTATAAATACAACCAGGATGGTGATAATTATTCAGAAGGAGATAAAAGTTTGAACAAAAAGCAAAGAAGAGATGATTATGAAGTTAAGTGGGTGAATAAATTTTCCGAATCACACAGAGTTTCTGTTGGAAGTAAATATTCTTCTGAGCAACTAACAAGTAAAGACAGGGTGGTAAATGACGAAGCTGATGCCTATACCATGTCGGTCTATGCACAGGATGAAATGGAATTTTTTGATGATCTGTCTGTTGTGTTAGGCAGCCGTTTTACCCATCACAAAGAGTTTGGAAGTGCATTTACCCCAAAACTTACATTAAGGTATGAGTTGAATGATATCAACCTGAGGGCTAATTATGCAAAAGGCTATAAAAATCCAACCCTGAAAGAACTTTATTACAGGTACGAAAGAATGGGACGATTATATCTGGGTAATACGGAACTGGAACCACAAAAGTCAGATTATTATGCAGCCTCTTTCGAATATAATCCGAAGAATGTATCGTTTAGCATCAGCGGATACCGCAACGACCTTACAAATAAAATCAATTATAAAAGCGTTGATCCCACCAATGTGGAAGGAGTTGAAGAAGGAACCATAATTCGCAAGCATGCTAACATAGAGGAAGCTATGACTCAGGGAATAGACCTGTTATTCCACACCAAATTGGCCTACGGCTTTACATTAGGGGGAGGTTATAGTTTTGTGGATGCTCAAAACCTGACAGATGACATCCGCTTAGAGGGTGTAGCACAAAATTATGCCAATGTAAGACTGAATTATGCCAAAAACTTCAATTGGTACCATCTGGATGTGAGTCTTTTGGGACGTATTCAGGACGAAAAATTTTACGAAGACAGAAATGCGGACGCTTATAACATCTGGAAATTATCTACCACCCATAAGCTCAAAAAAATGCAATCTTTTGAGGCAGAATTAACGATAGGAATAGACAACATATTCGATTATCAGGATAATACACCTTATGGCTACCATTACGGAACGTTAAACCCGGGCAGAACAGTTTTCGCCGGCCTGAGAATCAGATTTATTAAATAGAAAATTATGATTTTTTCAAATGTAGTTTAAAAAGATTAAGACCTGGGAAAATCAATCCATTTAAAAAGAATTGATTTCCCGGGTCCTACCAATAAAGTATAAAGCAATACAGTAAATTATTAAAAATGAATATTTCACAATTATCGCTTGTTTTCGCTGTCATTATAATGTCAACAATTACGCTTTCCTGCAATCAAAAACAAAAGCAAAAGGAATCACGGAAGAAACAAAATGAGATTCCACTTAAATATGCCAATGGTTTTAAGATCATAGAACATGATAACTATAAACAAATCATCATCTATGATCCGGATAATACAGACGATATAATTTCCCGTCTTAAAATTTTCCCAAAATCATATAAAGGTGAATTGAAAAAGCACGAGATAAAAGCTCCTGTGGAAGATATAATCTGTCTTTCCTCCACACAACTGGCGTATTTTATAGAACTAAATACCATCAATCACATCAAGGCTTTAAATAGCAGCAAGTATTTATTCAATGAAAAAGTAAATAAGAAAATCGATAATGGCAGTATAAAACGGGTAGGCAAAGAGGGAAATTTTAACGTGGAACTTGTAGCCGGCATTGACCCCGACTTGATACTTGTTTCTCCCTTTAAAACCGGAGGTTATGATGCCTTGAAAAATCTTGGTATTCCCCTGTTGCCCATTGCTTCTTATAATGAAAAAAGACCTTTAGGCCGCGCTGAATGGATAAAGTTAATCGGTCATCTGACAGGTAAAAAAAGATATGCAGATTCTGTATTTCAATCCATTGATTCCACCTATAATCACTATTTATCGTTGGTATCTGATGTAGAACACCGCCCGACGGTGTTTAGCGGAAGATTAACTTCAGGGAAATGGTATGTACCAGGTGGGAAAAGCTTCATAGCGAATCTGATTCATGATGCGGGTGGCGACTATATTTTTGATAACAATAAAAAAGGTGGTTATCCCATTGATTTTGAAACTGCTTACAGCAAAGGGCATGATGCGGACTTTTGGCGTTTACAGGCCAGTCAACCACCAGGATTCAGCATGAAAAAATTCAAATCCGAAGATGCCCGGTATGCTGATTTTGATGCTTTTAAAGACACTAATATTATATTTTGTAATATCCGTGTAAAACCGTACTACGAAGAAAATCCCGTAAAACCACATGTCCTATTGGGAGACTTTGTTCATCATTTTCACCCGGAGCTGTTAAATGATTATAATCCCCGGTATTATGAATTACTAAAATAGAAAATTATTCAAATGAGTTTGGCTATCGGATATAACAAAAAACATCAAAATTTAACCATTTTCCTGATTGTACTGCTTTTGCTCTTATTAATAGCTTCCAATCTGGCTTTCGGGACACTTACGATTCCCATAAGAGAAGTAATAAAGACAGTTTTCGGTCAGGAAATAGATAACGAAGTGTGGCAAAATATAATCCAGCGTACGCGGTGGCCACAAACTATGGTTGCACTGGGCGCAGGAATGGCACTTGGAATTTCGGGTTTGCTCATGCAAACACTGTTTCGCAATCCGTTAGCTGGCCCGTCTGTTCTGGGTATATCCTCAGGTGCAAGCCTTGGGGTGGCTTTTGTCATCCTGGTAGCCGGAAGGTTGTTTCATGTATCACTCAGCTATCTTGATATTTGGGGAGAAGTAGCCATTGTAGCATCCGCCTTAATTGGTTCCATGGGCGTTTTATTGCTCATCTTGGTTTTTTCCCGTAAAGTTACAGGCACACTCGGGGTTTTGATAATGGGCGTCATGGTCGGGTATTTGGCAAATTCTATAGTTGGAATTTTTAAATATTACAGTCTGGAAGAAGATGTTCACGCCTATGTTGTTTGGGGATTGGGAAGTTTTAATCGATTATCTGTGGAGAAGGCTAAAATATTCGCACTTTTAACAGTGATTCCCTCATTCCTATCCATTTTACTTGCAAAACCACTGAATTTACTGGCCTTAGGAGATAGTTATGCAAAAAACCTGGGATTGAACATAAAAGTCGCCCGTCACCTGATCATCTCTGCGGCGGGCATCTTGACAGCATTGGTATCGGCTTTCTGCGGGCCTATTGTATTTATTGGCCTGGCTGTGCCGCATCTTGCAAAATTGACGATGAAAACATCAAATCATTTTACTTTGCTCCTGTGCACAGGATTAATAGGTGCCTCTACAGCATTATTGTGCAATTTAGTTGCAAGAATGCCTGGTAGCGAAATGTCGCTGCCGATAAATTCCGTGACTGCTTTCATAGGGGCACCTGTAGTTATTTCGGTTATATGGAAAAAAAGAAAAGGACAACTGACAGGGGGATAATAATCAAAACGCGATATAAAAAACAATATGTTGAATTAAAAAAGATTGACGATGCCATCAAACAGACTAAATAAAAAACAATAAAGATGAGATACAGAACTCTTCATAAAAAATATTATAATAAACTATGCTTTATATTAATACATGGTAATATGAAATCTAAATGTGTTTGGGTCAATTGACCGATAATTATGCCATCTGATACTGTAGTATTCGGTAATTCTGAATTCTTAAAAAGCTAAAATGTCCCTATGACAAAAATAGTAGAAATTAAAAACTTATCAATTGGTTACACAAACCGCAAAAATACCCTGAAACTAAGCACGAACTTAAATACGTCTTTATACACCGGGGAATTGGCGTGTTTACTTGGCGCAAACGGGAAAGGAAAGAGCACATTGCTTAAAACTCTGTGCAAATTTATCCCCCGTTTGGATGGGAATATATTTATCGGTGACGAACCTCTTGATGCTATAAATGAGCGCAATATGGCAAAAAAGGTGAGCATCGTACTTACCGAAAAAATTCAGGTGCCCAATGCCACAGTTTATGAACTAGTCGGTTACGGAAGAAGCCCTTATACTGGTTTCATGGGGCGATTATCAAAAAATGATCATTTAGAAGTAGAAAAAGCCATTAAGCAATGTGGTATTGCGCACAAGAAGCACGACTCATTAGAATCACTGAGTGACGGTGAAAGGCAGAAGGCTTCTATTGCTAAAGCTTTAGCCCAAAATACGCCTGTTATATTGTTAGACGAACCAACCGCGTTTCTTGACTTACCTTCCCGTGTTGAAATCATAAAGCTTCTCGCTAAACTGGCAAAAGACTCCGGAAAAGCTGTATTAATGGCTATCCATGACTTAGACCTTGCCCTCCAGATGGCTGATAAACTCTGGTTGATGGATTCTGACAATTTAATATGTGGCAGTCCCGAAGATTTGTTGTATCAAAACGCTTTTCAAAAGATATTTAATGATAGTGGTATCACATTTGACAACAGGTCAGGTATCTTCAGAGTGGAATATAACAACACCAGGGAGCTACCAGTGAAAGGACATGGATTTGAATACGTTTTATTAAGAAGAGCCTTCGCAAGAGAAGGAATCGGCCTGGTTCAGGCAAAATCTTCCGATGGTATCCGGATAAACATAAAAAAGGAAAAAACGAATCCATTTCAATTGTATAAAGACCAGTCTCTATTAATGGAAGAGCATTCCATCGAAAACATCGTAGAATTCACCCTGAAATATTTAAAATCTGAAAACAAAGCTATCTATGAAAGTTGCGGCAGTTCACATGAACACTATTCATGGAAAAATTGACAAAAATATTGAAGAGCTCCAAAGAGCTGTTCACTTGCTGGAAAAAGAAGATGTTCAGTTTGCTCTTTTCCCGGAATTAAATATCCCGGGGTATATCAAAGACAAAAAGGTACTGGATGAGTTACTTATAAAAAAAGACCACGTGCTACAACAACTCGAACATATATCTGCCACTTCCGGGATATCTTTTGCCACAGGATTTCCTGAAAAGATCAATTCAAATGTTTATATTGCCCAACATCTGTTTTCAAAAGGGAAACATACAGGAACACACAGAAAAACCCATTTAAGCCCCAATGAACAGAATATTTACGCAGAGTCCAACGACATAAGAACATTTATGACGGAAGAACTAAATATAGGGCTGCAACTTTGTTTTGAGAGCCACATGCCGGAAATTTCTTACTACCAGGCAAGTAAGGGCGCCAATATTTTATGTATGGCCTATGCATCACCAAAAGAAACAGGTCAAATAAAGATGAACAGATTTAGGCGTTTCCTGTCAGCTCGTGCCTATGATAATGCGTGTTATGTGATTGCATGCAATATGGCAGCCACTGATATGTCAGGCACCTATTTTCCGGGAGTAAGCCTGGCTTTTGACCCAAAAGGAAATTTGCTTAGTCACAGCTATGGAGACAAGACAGACTTCTGCATTGCTAAAATCGAACCCGAAGAAACAGAACGAATAAAAAATGCCCAAATGGCATGGTTTAACAAGTTTAAAAGAAAAGAACTGATGAGAAAAATCTATAATTATTAACCGCTTAACAAAACTGAAATGCATACCCAAAAATTAACGGCAGTAGGTTTAGGCCCGGGTGATCCGGAGCTAATAACAGTAAAAGGATTAAGAAGCTTGCAGCAGGCAGATGTTATTTTTTATCCAGCTACTTATAAGCAGGATGAACAAATTAAATCCTTTTCACTGTCAATTCTGCAACACTATCAACTGGGCTGTACATTTGAACCCATGCTTATTCCTATGACTGGCAAAAATCAGAACAATCACTATAAAACTGCATTTGAAGCTATTAAAGTGGAAGTTGAAGCGGATAAAAAGGTAGTTGTAGTAAGTGAAGGTGACTTGCTGTTTTACAGCACATTTGGCTACATGCTTCCTTTTTTTAAACAGAATAATATAACAATCGAATTAATCCCCGGCATTCCTGCCTTTATTGACGCAGCGAATAAAAGCAAACAGGCTTTGATTGAAAAAGAACAACAACTTTCTGTTTTGCCAAAACCATCCAACTATCAAGAGATAAAAGATAATCTCCAACATAACAACACAGTTATAGTGATGAAGATGTGCAGCCTGGATAAATGGTATGATTTTATTGCTGAGAATGGCTATCCATTCTTTTATGCTGAACATCTCGGAACGGATAAACAATTCTACACAACTGAACTCAACAAATTAAAAAACAGAACATTTCCATATTTTTCACTAATCATCTTATATAATTCATCCATATGATCATTTATAGCATAGGTATCGGCCCCGGAAACAATGAATTTTTGACTCCACAGGCATCAAAAGCATTACAAAATGCAGATATCATTGTAGGTTACTCTTACTATATCGAACTGATAAAAGAAATCACAAAAGGCAAGGAAACCATTGCCACGGGAATGAAAAAGGAACAAGATCGCGCCAATAAAGCTTTTGAAATGGCTCAAAAGAATTATAATGTGGCGGTGATTAGCAGTGGTGATTCCGGTGTCTATGGAATGGCAGCTTTATTGTGGGAGACAAAGATGCACAATAACATTGATATAGACATTGAGGTGATCCCTGGAATAAGCGCAATGTTTGTTGCTGCTGCCCGGTTTGGAGCTCCACTCGGCCACGACTTCTGTTCCGTTTCTTTATCTAATCTGTTAACCCCATGGGATCACATTGAAAAAAGAATTATTGCCGCAGCACAAGGCGATTTCGTTACTGCTGTCTATAATCCTTCAAGTAAAGGGCGATTTTGGCAACTTATGCGTTTTAAAGAATTATTTTTAACCTGCCGCTCCCCGGAAACACCTGTAGGTATCGCCAAAAACGCAGGCCGTGAAGACGAAAAACTTGTGGTCAGCAAACTGAAAAATATTGATACATCAATGGTAGATATGTTCTCGATAATTATCGTCGGGAATAGTCAAACCAAAAGCTTCGGGGATAAGCTCATAACGCCCCGTGGTTATTTTCCTGAAGAAGAGCACTCCGATGACAAAATCGGCAGGAAAATTATGAATCAAAGCTTCAAAAAGATACTTCCCCACATAGAACCGGAAAAAAATTCCCTGGAGCACAACTGGCTTGCTCTTCATTGCATACATACAACTGCAGATTTCAGCCTGAATAATCTGCTCGAAATTAACGGGAATATCGTTTCAAAGCTGCATAAAGCTCTTTATTCAGAAAATCCACCTGCTATAATTACTGATGTTTCCATGGTAACAAAAGGCTTCAGAAAAACGATCATAGAAAAGCTGGGAATAACCGTCAAATGTTACCTTAATGATGAGCGGATAAAAGATATAGCTGAGAAAAATAAAATCACCCGAACCCAGGCCGGAATACGTTTGGCAGTAAAAGAATATCCGAATGCCATTTTTGTTTTCGGAAATGCACCTACAGCGCTAATGGAACTGGTAAAATATGTAAAATCTTCTAAAGCGAATCCTATCGGAGTCATAGCGGCTCCCGTTGGTTTTGTTAATGTTCGGGAAAGCAAATGGCAGTTAAAATATGGGTGCCCTGAGGTACCACAGGTAATAATATCAGAAAATAAAGGCGGAAGTAGTATAGCAGCCACAATTATCAATGCGATATTAAGCTTGAATGAAGCTGACCAGATACATCCCGGCGAAGGGATATGATAAATCATTTTTATAAAAATCAATTATGAAACCCTCATCCAAAAATTGCAGAAAAAAGCCTATAAATAAAACATGAGGGTTCCATGGTTTTAAATCCTTAAAACATCGAAATCGACGTAAATATATCAATGAAAATCAAACTGTTAACAAATCTTTATCCAAATGAACATACACATTGTAGGCATTAATGACCGCTCAGAAAGCTTTTCGGATGAAATTATGCATTTAATCTCATCCTGCAGGAATTTTGCAGGTGGAAAGCGCCACTATTCGATTGTTTCCGGCATCTTGCCGCAACAACACAATTGGGTGAATATCGTGGCTCCCCTGGAAAATTTGTTTTCTTCCATAGCAGAAACCAAAGACAATTGGGTCATTTTCGCTTCCGGGGATCCCTTATTTTTTGGTATCGGAAATACCTTAACCAAAAAATTTCCACAAACCCCAATCAAAATCTATCCTGCTTTTAACGCTTTACAGTTGCTCGCTCATCGATTTAACCTCCCTTATGGCAAATTCACTACGATTTCTTTAACCGGCAGGCCCTGGCAGGAATTTTATAAAGCGCTCATAACAGGAGAACCACGCATGGGCATATTAACCGACAGGAACAAAACGCCCGCTGTCATAGCGAAACGTATGTTAAAATACAATTATGATAATTATATGATGTACTATGGCGAACATCTGGGCGGGGATGATGAAACAGTAAAAAGACTAACAATTGAAGAAGCTGCAAATTTTGAAGGAAAGCACCCCAACTGTATCTTTCTTGAGAAGACGAATCAATACATTCCACAAAAAGGAATTAGCGAAAAAGACTTTGTGACTCTTCCGGGAAGGCCAAACATGATTACAAAACTGTCCATCCGGTTAACTACATTAGCTCTTATGGATCTTCATAACAAAACTACATTCTGGGATATTGGTGCATGTTCAGGAAGCATCTCGGTTGAAGCAAAACTCAATTATCCGCACTTGAACATCCATGCATTTGAAATACGTGAGGAATCCAATAAGATAATGGATTATAATTTCCGTAAATTCCAGACACCGGGTATTTCAAAATCCATTAATAACTTTGTACATATTGAAAAAGAGGAAATGGAAAGGCCTGACTGTGTCTTTTTGGGAGGACATAATAACCAAATAAAAGGTGTTCTCGAAGAGGTGGATAAATTTCTCCTCCCTGAAGGCGTAATTGGCTTTAACTCCGTTAAAGACGAAAGTAAAGAGCGTTTTCTGAATTGGTGTAAAGATCGTGATTACAGAATAATAAGCACAAACAGATTAATGCCGGATGAACACAACCTGGTACATATATTAATTGCCCAAAAGGCATCTAACTAAAAAACAACAAGATGAAGACAATAATAACACATTCGGACAAAGGCGAGGCATTAGCATCACAACTAACAGAAAATGGGCTTGAAGCTGGCATGATTCGCTCCCCAGAGAATTATCAACAATTACTGGAAGAGAATGAAGCGCTCATATTCATTGGCTCTCTGGGAATATGCGTTCGTGAAATTTCCCCGTTCATCCAGAGCAAAACCACTGATCCCGCTGTTATTAATATCGATATAAACGGGCAATACGTTCAACCTGTAATATCTGGGCATTTGGGAGGAGCAAACAAGCTATCAAAAGAGATTGCCGAACTAACAGGTGGATTGCCGATAATCACAACAGTCAGCGACACATCAGACTTATGGGCACTGGACAATCTACCGGCACAATTTAACTGGAAAATCGAACCGAAAGGAAATCTCACTAAACTAACAGCAGCATTTGTTAACATGGAGAAAACAGCCTTGCTCTTAGAAGTGCGCGACAAAGGTACGTTATACATGGAAACCAGTGTACCCCGGCATGTCGACATTTTCTACAGTGCCAAAGAAATATCGCCAGAGAAATACAAATTGATAATTGCTGTTACTCCCTATATATATGATATGGGGAATTCTGTCATTTATTACCGGCCGCCTGCCGTGCATTTGGGATTAGGCTCTCAACGCGGAATTCATTCCCATAAATTCATAGATGACCTTCGGGAAGCACTAACAGCAAATAAAATATCCCCTTTATCTGTTGCAAGCATTGCAACGATAGATATGAAAAAAGATGAAGAAGCATTTAATGTGTTAAGCGAAGAATGGGATGTTCCGTTATATTCATATGATAACACGGCACTGTCACATTATAAAACGTCTACCCCATCTCAAAAAGTAGAAGAAGTCACAGGCTGCAGCTGTGTTTCCGAAGCGGCTGCAATGCATACGTCAGAAAACAAACTGGCATTCAGCAAAACCAAAAGAAAGATTGATAATAAATATTATACCGTTGCAGGAGCAATTGACCCAAAGATGGAAAGAAAAGGCTTTATTGAATTTGTAGGTGCCGGCCCGGGCGATTCGGAGCTAATATCCGTAAAAGGAAAAAAATTTTTACAAACAGCTGATTTAATTTTGTATGCCGGAAGTCTTGTTCCCAAAGAATTAACATCATTCGCCAAAAGCGGTTGTGTGGTCAAAAGTTCAGCCAATATGGACTTACAAACCCAGATTGACACAATGAAGTCTTTTTATGACAGAGGCTTATTCATTGTCCGGTTACATACAGGGGATCCGTGTGTTTATGGTGCTATACAGGAACAAATGACAGAACTGGATAAACTGAATATGAATTATCACATAACTCCGGGTATTTCATCTTTTCAGGCTGCTGCCTCAGCACTTAAATCACAATTTACCATCCCGGAAGAAGTACAATCCATCATATTAACAAGAGGAGAAGGCCGTACTCCTGTGCCTGAGAAGGAAAAACTCCATAAACTGGCAGCCTCGCAAAGTACGATGTGCATCTTTTTGAGTGCGTCACTTGTAGAAAAGGTACAGTCGGAACTCGAAGTGCATTATCCACCGGAAACTCCGGTAGCTATCTGTTATAAACTGACATGGAAAGACGAAGAGATTTACCGCTGTAAGCTCGCAACAATGACAGAGACCATACGAAAAAATAACATAAAGATGACCACGCTAATTGTTGTTGGCAAAGCCATCGATAACCGTTCAGGCAAATCCAAACTCTATGATACAAACTTTAGTCATGCATATCGGCAGCAAAAACAGGAATAAAAACTAACGCAATGATCCTTATTTTTGGCGGCACAACAGAAGGCATTAAAGTAAGCCATTTACTTGATTTTATGGGAGAACCCTACTTCTACTCTACCAAATTGCAAACAGAGCAAAAGGTAGAAGGGAAACAAATTCATGGTTCAATGGATGAGAGGGC
>JBNJGZ010000061.1:0-11923 GCA_051748065.1 Bacteroidota bacterium | reverse complement strand
CATTTAACGGGGTACTAAAGCATAAAACACTAATGGCAATTACCCCCCCCATAATTTTTTGAATAGATTTTGAATCATCATAGTTACAAAATTTAGTTAGACAATTTATTGAATGAATATCAAAAGTAATAACTAAAATTCCAAAAGTCAAATCTTTAAGAAAGAAATTTTTCTTCGCCTTTACTTCCAATGACACCTGAAGCTTTTACAAATGCACGTTTCCTGAAGAGCATCCCTGACAGGATAGTGCAATTCTTCAAAACTATAGTTTATTGTTCATTGCAAAACCTGTCAGGGAAGGGGATTTAGAATACGATCTATTTGATAAGCAACACGTAAGATAAAGGCAGTCTCATGAGAAATTCATTACTGAGTTGGCCTGATGTTTCTTTTACTTATGGTATTTCCTGGGAATAATAGTCAGCACCAGGCTGATCAACAAAAGTAATATCATTCCAAAAACACTTATACGGGCAATGTAATTTCCGGTTTTCGTATAAAAGGTTTTTTCCTCATGTGTCTTAATGGTTCCGCGAATAACATCTTTTTCCCAATAATTTGTTGCTTTGTGAATATCACCTTTTTGATCAACAAAAGCAGAAATGCCGGTATTTGCTGACCGCACAACACTTTTCCTTGTCTCAATAGCCCTAAGTGCAGCAAAGTCCAAATGCTGACGATGACCGGCCGTATTTCCCCACCACCCATCATTGGTTATGATGACAATAACATTGGCGCCATTATTGATATAATCTCCGACAAATTCCCCATAAACCGATTCATAACAGATAACCGGAGCCATTTTAATGGTGGAGTCCGCCGTATAGAACACTTTTCTTTCTTGACTTTTCCCCAGTGTTCCTATAGTACCTCCCAGATCAAAGGCCAGATCTTCCACAGGCAAATGATCCAGTACTTTTTTAAACGGCAATTGCTCAACACCGGCAACCAGTTTTGACTTATGGTACAACTGCTTCCTGTCCGTAGAGTCCAGAAAAACGGCCGTATTATGCGCATTGTAATAAAATCCTGATGAATGCTCCCGTGCTGAGAGTGGCAGATCGGCTGTATCCGAAATTCTGGAAAAAGTGGAGGCACCAATAATCATAGATAACCCCTTATAGTTCGACAAATACCGGTCGAGTAACCGCATGCTGCTGGCATACATCAGCCTTTCTTCCCAGATATTTTCCTGTATGGCCGACTCGGGAGCCACAACAACTTCTGTCTGAGGTGTAATTTTCTTATCCGCCAGATTAGTAATATTTTGTATCACTTGCCTTGGTGGCAATGTGTACTGCTCGGAATAAGGATCAATATTAGGCTGAACGACTACCATTTCATGACTTTCTCCCTGATCCTGATAATTTTGATAAACAAAAAAGGAAGAGAGCAATAATCCGGCATTAAGCACCAAAGCCATAATCAGGTTGACATTCACGGGACGGCCAAACTTCCGGAATTTAATATAATATCTGATCGCCAAAAACAAAAATATATTGGTCAAAAAGACATACAACGTCCCTCCGAAAGCACCGGTATATTCATACCATTGCACAGCCCAGGGAACTGAACTAAACACATTTCCCAGATTCAGCCACGGCCAGGAGATATCCCAATGCAAATGCAGATATTCAAAAGATATCCACATCATGATAAACAACAGAAAACCCTGATAATGTGAATACAACTTTCGCCCTGCCAGATGAGAAAATGCAAAAACAAACGACATCAGCAGGGAGTTCAATCCCAGAGCCATAAAAGATCCGGCTGGTGTACTGTTATACAGCCAATAGGTTGTGAATATATTCCAAACCAAAAAGCCGGGTAATACATAAAAGAATATGGAAAAATTTTTGAACTTTTGTTTGTTGCTTTTTATGTGACTGTCAATAAAAAACAGCGGGATCCAGGCGACAAGGGCCAGAAACGGAAAACCGCGGGAAGGCCAGCTCAAAACCATCAACACGCCAAAAAGCAGGGACAATAAAACCAGATGATATTTCTTCATTATGATCTCTTTTTAATCCATCAAATATATTCTTTTCCTGATATTCCGTTCCGGAACTGTCCAAAAATAGCAAAGTCCGCTTAAAATAATGTTATCCCTATTTTATCTATTAGCGAATCAAATACATCTTTCCATAGCCTTTATCGAAAAACTTATCTGCTTCTGTGGATCGTTTTTCAATGGACTCACCGTCCATGTCAGTCAACACACGATATATATAGACTCCGTTAGCCAGACGGTCGCCGTATTCATCGGTACCATCCCAGGCATAATCCGTAACATTTTTTCCAATATGAATAGGCCCTAACTCTTCCATTCCAATTTCGCGAACCACTTTACCGGTAACAGTCATAATTTGAATTCTCATATAATCCGGCACGCGCGAACCCGTCAGAGTAAAAACAAAATGTGTCCGTGTTGAAAATGGATTGGGCCAGTTCAACACATTGGTGATTGTGCTTTTATTCACGACTTCAAAATTAATGGTATAATCCACATCCCCGGAATTATTCCCGGACACATCTTTGGCTTGCACGCGCAGATTGTACATGCCGTCTTCTTTAAATTCGGCATCATATTCAATCATGCATTCGTTCTCCGGCAATTCCGCCGGATGAAAAACCAACTGATCATTACCTGTAGCGTTAAAATACAAATTTCTGTAATCCTGATCATTGGGTCCTTTGATAAACACATTCACATTGGAGGTATCATCCAGGGCAAGATATTTATTTTCATCTTTGAGAGTGATCACGATATGAGGTTTGGCAGAAACAATATCTCCATCCATGATATGAATTCCGTCAAAAGTAACATCCAGCAAGGGGTTAGATTTATCTTTTCTGACATAAAAAGGGATCTCAGCTACATTGTTAATATGCGAAACTTCGTATTGATCCTGATCGGGGTTAAACTCTACGAACAGCTTATTTAATTGCTCAAAATCTTTTGTATCAAATTTCACACTGTCAATCAGCACATCTCCTGCAGGATGTGGTTCCAGCCGCTTTTCGCTGATCAGATGCTGTGTTTGATTATGATCGGTAACATGATATTTTACCTTAAGGCTATCCATGTCATAATCACTGATATTTTCCGTTGCGATAGCCATGCGCACCGTATCTCCCTGCATAATTGTATCCTGATAAAAGCTGAATTCCTTTTTCGGATTAATGGCTGTCTCCGGAGCACCGGCATATAAGACCTGCCATTTATTCAATTGCGCCGGCGTATTCAAAGAGTCATCCCTGGTAGACATAACGAGCTGTATTTCTGGATAATCCTGAGCACTGATAAAGTTATCCAGATTATTGATCTCTGTGGAATCAGCCGGAAGGTTATGGATCACAGTATCAACAGAACCATCCGTCTTGTGTCCCAAAACATCCAGCCGCACCTGATCCACAGGGGAATTGTCGCTATAATCAAAATCCCAGTATAAAGATTGCCATTTTTGCGAAGGACCGATCACCGGAGACTTTACAAATCCTTCCTTCCACCTTGTTTTTACGCTATCTTTTAATTTAATGTCATCGGTTTCGTCCAGGCCTACGGATTCATTTGCATCGCCGATATTGCTTCCTTTTTCGCCAAAAATAATGTAGGGTTGATTGTTATCTATCGTACGGATAAAAGCGCTTCCGATACTTTCAAAAGCTTCGTACATCTCATTGGTATAATTTTCAGCATTATGATTCTGTACACTGTAGATAAGGACGGGCGTGCCATCCGGCAGGGAGTCGATAAAATTCGTTATCTGGTCAAACCACCAACTGCGGGGCGCTTCATACAAATTGCTCCAGCCCTGTGTACTGCTCGTATAATATTCAAAAGTAGATTGATCATCATTCTGGCAATGGACATTGTTATACTTTCCCAATCCATTGCTTTGTATCTCACTGACCTTGCTTTTCACCGGTTCGCCGCTAATGGTATCAAACGCAGCAATTAAAATCCCGATAAAGTCCGGATTTTGATTTAAACAGGTCCAGACCCGCTCCAATCCGTTGTTAAACCGGAATGCACATTCCACCAGCTTGACATTCGGATAAACCCCGGTTTCCACATTGATAATATTATTGACATTCATAAACCGGAACTCTCGCTTTTTCATATCCGGATTCATAAAGCGATACTCATTATTTTCAAATTGCGGAAAGTGAGCCTGTGCCCACCCTTGATTTCCGGAGATATACTGGAATGAATTCATGCGCCAATCGTAACTGCGTTTTTTAGTAGAGTCTTTGCTCACGCGCCAATAGTAAACCATGCTATCCTGCATCATAACAGGCGGATCCCATTCGACCACTCCGCCGGCAGAATTTTTCGTTACCGAAGCAAATAACGGACTGTTAAACTTAGGTGTTGTATCGATCTGAAAAACATAATTCTTCTGTTGAGCTAGCGGATTACTCGTAGATGCCTTTAATGTAATGCCAGGGCCGGGGACAACAGCAAAATCCCCGGGATAAACCGGAATGATATCAGCAGACTTGATATCGAATTCTATGCTTGCTACATTATTGCTTTCCGACAATTCAGCAATGCTTTGATAAGCATCTAAATTCACTTCTATTTTGTTCTGCCCGACACCGTCGGATGAATTGACGGGAAACTTAAATGTTATCGTATCTTTATTCATAGGAGCCGCAACATATTTAACCTGGGTTGAAGAATTATTGTTTTGCGGCATTGTGCGGTTTGCTTCTATAAAAATGGAATCCCTGATTGCTTTACCGAGATTTTTGACATATACTTCCAGGCGGAAAGAGTCTCTGTCGGTGGTAACCACAGCAGGATTCAAAGCAAGATCGGAGGAAGAAATCGCATAATCGGGTTTGTCATGGTTATACAGGGAAACCGCCGGGTCTCCATGCAAAGTCATGGCCAGGGAAATTTCCTTGCGATAGAAATTATCAAGCTGAATTTCATCTACGGTTTGTTGTATTAATTTTCCCAGGGGAGCTCCATAGTTATCCACGCTAAGATTTTCATAAAACGTTTTTGAATATAAATTTAATGAAGACGTTATGGCCGGAGAGATAGATGCCAGATAACCGATAACACCTTTATCCTCAACCAACACCCATTCTTCACTGGAGCCCCCGTTAATAGTAAACAAATCTCCCGTAAAACAGGAATTCGCCAGTAAGAAAGGATATTTGCCCTGATTATTGTATGTTGCCGGATCATCAATACTGATATCAAAACCTACACCGGCAGCATGACCAAAGAACGTTAGCATTAATGCCCCGTTGTTGATATAATCCCGGATTTCATCTACCATATTGATCTGAATAGGGTCGGTAGTGGATTTATAAAATGTATGGATATCAGCCCCCAGAAACGTGTCTCTGGCGATAGTAGCGTAGGAACTTAAAAATCCCTGAAGCATATTTTGCTCCGCACTATTGCTTCCCCCGGCAAAATGTAAGATCTGTTTTTGCCATTCTTTTGGTGATGTGCGGGCGTTATCATAGGCCTTTACTTTATCCAGGTATAAGTCGATATGGTCTGTTGTTTGGGCTGCCAGGCGCCCTGTAGCCAATGCAGGCTGAAAAAGATTATCAACGATCCCGCTTGAAAATAAAATATCGCTGGGTCGTGTTCCCATGGAAGGAACCAGATGGTCGTGATAAAGGTTTCCCCGTCTTGTTTGCGATATTCCCGGTTTATATCCTTTCCCTATCAGGAATAGATATTCCGGCTGGGAACTAAAGTTATCCCAGGCAAATTCGATAAATTTTCGTATCCCCAGGGGATGATTATGAACCCCGTAGGCAAACTGGTTATACAACTCATCAACATCCGCGACAAGCGTATTCAACCCGTTGTTTTCCCTGTAATTAGCATAATTTTGAATGCTCTGGGATGAGCTGCCGATAAATTTCTCATGACTAATAATGATATAATCAGCGGAGCTACCGTCAAAATTCGTAAATGTATTGGGTGTTGAAGTATTCGATACCGGAAATAACGTATTTACCGACCTGGTTTGATCCGAAGAGGTGAGCAGGCATTTTTTCTCTCCTCCGCCGTTAGGAATCAAAACCTGAGCATCAGTTCCATTGCGAGTCACAGTCATGCGTCTCTCATTGCTGATATCGTAAACATAAGCATCAGCACCGGAAGAAGCATTAAAGTCTGAAAAATCAATGCGTGTTTGTCCGGAAGCAGCATCGTCCACGAAAAAATATTCTTCCTTATTATTGTTCAACTCCGGTTTTTTGGGATATCCGATTTCGATATAAGCAATCGTATTGCGATCGGCGCCCACACCCAGATCGTTGACCGAGCTAAAATTAAAAAGATTATTGCTGCTAATCTCTGCCGGATCGACGGAATAATCGAACCGATGCACTCCATAACCATCATACAACGTATCCAACACCTTATTGGCAAATTCCACCCTCAGATGGTGGTCGGGAGCCACATTGGAGCCACCGCTATCTTTATAATCCGAGACTCCTACGACAGCAAAACCTACTTCTGCATCGGGGCCGGTATCATAAACCTTTGGTGTGGCAACATATTTATTGCGCGAGCCTCCCAGGTTAAACGGGTTATCAAACCATCCTTCGCCGGCTGTATATTCAGGATCGGTTACACCGTAGCTGCTGGGTTCTCCGCGAAAATATTTTTCGGGATATTCCTCGCGGACAATTTTTTTATAATGACTTTCGGCTGTATAATTGCTGTAATTGGTGTTGTTGACAATATTAAACCGCTTATTTGCCGTGGAATTATTCCATGTCAGAAAATAAACAGCCGTATCCGAGAACAGGCTATAGTCTTTGTTCAAATGTTTTGATGGGTCCACGAAGAGTTGCTTGTCCAGCCAACCGTCATTACCTTCGGCGTAAAATTCAATATAATCCGTGCTATCCAGGGAGCCATCGCTTTCTCCCTGAATAAAAACAGGCTGCTCTTCTCCTTTGGCAAATAACTGAATGTTTAACGGATTAACCGATGAAACGGGAAATCCATAGCTTTGCAAAGTATTGTAATCCAACCGATATATTCCATCTTCAGCAATTTTGATCTTATAATATTTCTGATCATACTCAATCCATTCATTGGTATATTGCTGGGCTGACAGCAACAAACATAATGTTGTGAATATTCCGGTTAATATATATTTCAGGTAATGCATAGAGGAGAGTTTGACAATCGGTTATTCTTTTTTGTTAAACATCAGTCTTAAAGAAAACACATTGGAATACAAGGCTATTGAATTATTTCCAATGTCGGTAAACGCATAATCAATAAAAAAGCGGTCTTTGATATTCAGGCCCAGTCCGATGTTGGGCTGAAACGTAGTTTCTTTTTTGCCTTTCACGGTATGTACTTGTTGGATATTTCCGACACCGCCCCGCAGAAAGATAAAATTATTAAACCCGAGTTCCAGTCCCAACTTCGGATCAATACTGATGATATCGGTTTTCACGGGTACATTTCTTTTCCCGTCAGTAGAAACATTCAGGTCTAATTCAGAAAGTAACTGCCATTTGGGACTGATCTTAAATTTTCTGGCAGAAGCCAGGATAACTTTAGGTGTTGTAATTTCTAAAGAAGACTCCGGGATATCGTTGCCTGTCAGGGTAAAAACTTCTTTCATCTGATCGTTAAGATCGTAGGACCAGGCATTAAAAGTAGTTGTAATATCGCGTCCCATGGCGCTGAATATCCAGTTTCCGGTTTGGTAGCGCATTCCAAAGTCTAATCCAAAACCCCAGCTACGGGCAAAGTCTCCTGCGGTACGTCGTATTACTTTGACATTCCCGCCATACTGCAGCCCTTCTGTTTGTGTTTTGCGGGCATACGTAAACATAAACGCATAGTCTGCAGCAGAAAAAGATTTCACTTTGTTGTAGTTGATATTGCCTTCACTATCTATCAGCTCTGACGTATCGGGAATATCATCCACACCGAAACGAATCACAGACAGACCGATGGCTGAAGTATTATCAATACGTGCGGCCAGCGTACCATAGTCGTATTTAGCAATGCCTGCAAAGTATTCCGAATGCATTAATGCCAATTCGCGGTCTCCTTTCATCAATGCAAGTCCGGCAGGATTCCAATAAGCTGCTTCTGCATTTTTTGTTGAAGCCGACACAGCACCGGACATACCCAGTCCACGAGCTCCAACCCCAATAGATAAAAATTCATTGGAATATTTGGCGGTTTGCGTATACAACTGTAATACAACAAACAAAAAGCTTAACGTTAATACAATGCGTCGAACCATATCTGAGATCAATTACTTACAAATATAAGTTTTTTTGACCAATGACAGCAAAAAGAAACTCATTGATATATTTTCTTTGAATAATTTTAATTTTAAAAGAACAACAATTTTATTGCAGAAATGGCCATTATAAATATCAACACATAACGAACAAAGCCGGCACCGTGTTTCACGGCCATACGCGAAGCAAGAAAAGCTCCTCCCATGTTTCCGGCGGCAAGGATAAGTCCGGCGACCCAATGAATTTGATCATGCATAAAAAACACATATATCGCAAAGGGCGTATAAATCAATACAATTAAAAGCTTGACAGCATTGGCTTTTACCAGATCATAACCTGCGCTCAGCGACAGCCCCATCAATATAAACAATCCTGTACCGGCCTGAATAAAACCACCATAAAATCCGATGACGAAAAATATCAGGTAAGCGTACCAGGGCGTTTTTTGTTTTAAGTTGCCTTCGGGTTTTAAAAATTGTTTGGGTTTGAGAAGCATTAATATCAACATGGCAACAATAATGATTCCGATAATCGTTTCCATCTTCTGTTCATTGATATCCACAGCTACGAGAGCTCCCAGAATAGCACCTGCAACCGCCGGAAGCGCTATAATTCCATCTTTTTTCAGATTCAATTGTTTCTGTTGATAGAAACTCCCTACGCCCACAACATTTTGTAAAAAAATGGCAATACGATTCGTACCATTGGCAACATTCGCCGGCAAGCCCAGAAAGATCAACATCGGCAAGGTGATCAGAGAACCATTACCTGCTAAGGTATTGATATAACCGGCCACAAAGCCTACAACAACAATAAGGATTACAATTTCAAAGCTCAGGGTCTCCAACATATTTTACAAGGCCTTCAGTATTTTCAAATAAATAATTGTATTTGTGTGTTTATCAAATCAGAATACAAAAATACAGATAAAATTACATTTATTTCCTTTTTTACAATTCGATGATACAGGTCAGGTACATATATTTGAAACTATTTGTCGTTGTCGGTAATCTGTGGTTTTTTCCTTAAAAATAAAGCAAGTTAAGGAGCTCATTTTTTTTGTATTTTTGCCTGCAATAGATTATAACATGCTAAACAAATAAAGATATGAGAAAGATCATACAAACCGACGAAGCGGCCAAAGCAATCGGCCCTTACAGTCAGGCAAACGAAAAGAACGGACAGCTTTTTATTTCCGGACAAGTACCGGTTAATCCCGCTACAGGTAAAATTGTAGAAGGAGGTATTAAAGAGCAAACCGAACAGGTAATGAAAAATATCGGAGCTATTCTGAAAGAAGCCGGATATGAATATTCGGATATTATCAAATGTACTTGCCTACTGGCTGACATGGATAACTTTGCGGATATGAACGAAGTATACGGACGTTATTTCCCCGAAAACCCACCGGCACGTGCAGCTTACGGAGTCGTCAGGCTGCCTTTGAACGCGATGGTGGAAATAGAATGTATTGCAATTAAATAAACACAACAAATCAAATATTATGCTTAAACGATTTTTACTAACCTCTGCTCTGCTGTTGGGAGTGCTTACTTATGTATTACCCAAAGAGGGGATGTGGATCCCGATGTTGCTGGAGAAGTACAACGAAGAAGACATGCAGGATATGGGCATGAAAATTACGGCTGAAGATATTTATGCCGTTAACCAGGCTAGTTTGAAAGATGCCATATTACGTTTTGGCGGGGGTTGCACTGCCGAATTTATTTCTGACAAAGGACTTATTCTTACAAACCATCACTGTGGCTATCGCAACATACAGTCGCACAGTACAGTGGAAAACGATTATCTTTCGGATGGTTTCTGGGCTAAATCTCAAAAAGAAGAGCTGCCCAATGAAGGCCTGTCAGCTACCCGTTTGATCCGCATGGAGGATGTTTCGGAAAAGGTATTACACGATATCGAACCGGACATCACGGAAGAAAAACGCTCCGAGATCATCAACAAGCGCATCAAAGAAATTAAAGCAGAAGCCACAGAAGGAACTCACTATGCTGCAAGCATAGAGCCTTTCTATTACGGCAATCAATACTTCATGTTTATCACCGAAGAATTCAATGACATCCGTTTGGTAGGAGCTCCGCCGTCTTCCATCGGCAAATTCGGTGGTGACACAGACAACTGGATGTGGCCCCGCCATACAGGCGACTTTTCTTTGTTCCGCGTATATGCAGGACAAGATAACCAGCCGGCAGAATATTCAGAAGACAATAAACCTTACAAACCGCATAAACATTTAGACATCTCCCTGAAAGGATATGAAATAGATGACTTTACATTTGTTTTCGGTTACCCCGGAAGAACGCAACAGTACCTTACCTCTCATGCTATAGACATGATCGTTAATGAAGAAAATCCCGAACGCATAGATTTACGCGACCAAAGGCTTAGCATCATGGACAAATACATGAAAAAAAGCGACAAAATCCGAATTCAATACTCAGCAAAATATGCCAGCGTAGCCAATTATTATAAAAAATTCCAGGGTGAAAACCGGGGCATTAAAAAATTAGATGCTATAGAAATCAAAAAAGAACAGCAGGAAGAATTTAAAAACTGGGCAAATTCCACACCCGGATACCAAAAACGTTATGGAAGTTTGATTGAAACCTTCGGAAACACCTACGAAGAGCTAACTCCATATAATGTTGCTTTTGGTTACATTGTAGAAGCAGGCCTGGCTGTTGAACTCGTTCGTTTTGCCCGTAACTTAGACAAGCTCCTCGGCATACAGTCCGAAGAAAAATTATCACAGGTAAAAAAGGAAATCCGGAAATCAGCGAAAAGCTTTTTTAAAGATTACCATAAACCTATTGACAAAGAGGTTCTTTCCGTGCTTTATGACCAGTATTATAACACCCTGGAGCCTAAGTTCCATCCGGCAGTTTTTGAAACTGTTGAAAAGAAATATGATGGAGACTTTTCCGAATATGCCGAAAACATCTATAAAAAATCTTTTATTGATGAATTGGATGAGATGGAAGAATTCCTGGAAGATTTTGAATTATCGGACAAAGATAAAATCAAGGAAGACCCTATCTATAGGATGTCTTCCAGCATATATGAAGCCTATCGTGCAAAAATTCAACCGGAAAGAAATATGTTAAACAACAAACTGGATAGCCTTTACCGCGTATATCTGGAAGGATTGATGAAGAAAAACCAGGATGAGTATTTTTACCCGGATGCCAATTCTACATTACGGATAACTTACGGGAAAGTTGATGGTTACTCCCCTAAAAACGCTGTAAATTACCGTCATTACACTACATTAAAAGGCATATTTGAAAAAGTAGCCAGCGGAGCTCATGATTATAATGCACCGGAAAAACTGCGCACGCTTTACGAAAACAAAGATTATGGCCGCTACGCAGATGATGATGGCAGATTACACACCTGTTTTATTGCGTCTAATCATACCTCCGGGGGAAATTCAGGAAGTCCTTTGCTAAATGCCAACGGAGAACTCATTGGCCTTAACTTCGACAGAAACTGGGAAGGAACAATGAGCGATTTGATGTACGACCCGGATCAATGCCGGAATATTTCAGTTGACATCCGCTATGTGCTGTTTATCATTGATAAGTTCGCCGGAGCAGATCACTTACTGGAAGAAATGACCATCAAAGAATAACTATTT
>JBNJGZ010000060.1:5659-12016 GCA_051748065.1 Bacteroidota bacterium | reverse complement strand
GTCTTTATCAAGAAAAGTAAACACCATATCCAGGTGAATAAACGATTCAGGTTTCATAGGCAATTCCTGAACAAGAATATGTCTTTTGGCTTTGTGTGTTTTTAGCTTTTCAATGATAAAATCTATTCCCTGGGAAGTAGTGCGGTCTCCGATGCCTATTAATAAGATATCTTCGCGGGCGATAAGAACATCACCACCTTCAATACTGATCTCTTCAGTAAAAGACGGATGGTTTACCGGGTTAACAGTTTTCGTCTGAAAACGCGGATGATAATCAAATATCGCTTCCATGATCATGGATTCGCGTTCGCGTACTTTGCTGGCCATTCTGTTTATTAAAACTTTGTTATGAATGGTAACGGCCGCATCGCGTGTGAAGAAAAAGTTATGCAAGGGCCGAATGGAATAGCGTTGGCGTGACAAATATTTTGTCAAATTATCCTTTTTCAAAACAACACCTTCAATAAGCTGACGGGAAAGTGCTTCACTATCTTGCTGCAGCAAATTATCCAGAATTTCATGAGCACCTTCATTTTTGATAATCCGCCCGACTAAATCTTCTTTTACCCGTGGATTATTAAGTATCTCGGTCAAAAGATCTCTGACCTGATGTACATTCGTCAGTTTTTGCAACACATCATGGAACTGACTGAAATCTCTTCTGGCCACCTGAAGATTTAAAATATCACTGTAAAGCGCCCTTTCAGCATTTTGAGGGGTCATGTTTTCCACTTCGGGGCCCGGTGTATGAAGAATAACATCTTCTAATTTACCTATTTCCGAAAAAATCTGATTTTTTATTTTTTGTGCCATAACGATACTCCATTTAAACCGCGCAAAGATAGATAATTTGTAAGTTCGAAGGAGGGTTAAATTTTATTAATTGGGGTTATGGTTATGTCGGCATCTTATGCGGAGGAACTCATTCCTGCGCCATAAGTGCGTGTTTCGAAATAATATTTTCCTGATGACTTGTTTCTGCTGCACATAAATCAATAGTTCAATTGCAGGTTGAAGATTAAAGCAAGCCTTTGGACTCCACAGTCACATCTTCAATTTTACGAAATAGTTCCGCGAATTCTTTACCTTTTGACTTTTGTACTGCTATATCCAAATCACATTCTATTTCAAAACGCGTATCTATCTGATCCAGATTATTCTCTTTTATAATGTGCATAACCTTTCCCATTTGCGGGTATTTAAAGTGAATATGCAGTTTTTCTTTAACCGTTCGTTTGACGATTTTTGTAGCTTGCAAAGCTTCCTGAGTTGCCCCTTTGTAGGCATCAATAAGGCCACGCACTCCAAGTTTGACACCACCGAAATAACGAACAACGACAATGAGAACATTTGTCAGTTCATAAGAACGAATTTGTCCAAAAATAGGTTTTCCGGCACTTCCGGAAGGTTCCCCGTCGTCGTTGATCCGGTAACTTGCATAATCCCAGCCTAACCGGTACGCATAGCAATGATGCCGGGCATCATGATATGTTTTTCTGATTTTTTCTAATTCCTCTTTGGCCTGCTCTTCGGTGGATACCGGTACAGCAATTGCAATAAACTTACTTCCCCGGTCTTTGTAATATCCAGGAGATTTTTTGTTTATCGTTTTGTACGTGTCGTCAGAGAGCATATTCAGTTATCTTAAGATGTGCGTGTAATTGCAATCAAAAATATAGCAATGATTGCCATAATGATCCCGATCCAGTTGATTTTTTGTAGCTTTTCCCGAAAGATCAAAAAACCTGTTAAAGCAGAAAGCGATACAATACTTACATTTTGTATCGGTACAACAACAGATACTTCAAAAACACTGATCGCTTTCAGGAAATAATAGGTTGATCCGAAGTTAAGCAAACCGAGAATAATACCTCCCCATAAGTTTTTGTAAGCCAGTTTGCGTTTGCCCAATACAACATTGTATGCTACGATAGCAAAAGCAAACACCAAAGATGTTGCAAAAATTACGGCCAGGAATAATAAGATATGATCATTATCTTGTTTTAGATAAGTCTTTTCACTAAACGACATCATAGTGTCATTTGCTCCGTTTACCATGAAAAGCAAAATAGGAAACAACAAGTAACGGGGATCGACTTCAAGGCTTTTGTCTCTTTTGAAAATCAAATAAAAGGAAAGCAGTACAAGAATAATTCCTGTTAATTTTAAAACTGTTAGTTCTTCATTCAGGAAAAACAAGCCAAAAGCTGTGGGAATAAGCACGGACATACGGCTGGACACACCCGTGATTGCTACACCGGCTTTTTGCGATGATAAAGCAAAAAGATTAAATCCGACAATAAAGAATACCCCGATGATTACAGCCATAGGAAACCATGGTTGTGCCGGTAGTTCAGCTGGTGTTAAACCACTATCTTGTACAGCATAAGATGCCCATGCGGCTATGATATAATTCATAGCTATGGCCTGCATGTTGCTGATTTTGTAGCGCGTGAATATCCGGAAAACCACCATTACGGCAGTGGACATCACAATGGCTAAGACAAGATATAACATAGTGCTGCATTTAAATCAGCGCAAAAGTAAAGAAAATGATCGATTTTTTTGAGTGAATACGAAATCCCCGGTTTAAATGAGGTTATGAAAAATGCAGGTTATAATGATGTTGTAAATGAAGATTTTTCAGATTTTGATGTATTTTTGAATTATAAATCTTATAGCAGAAAATGAAGGACATCTTGTTACATATAATTGATGGATTCTTTATTGTTTTTCACACAGGACTTACCTTATTTAATGTCTTTGGCTGGATATTCAGGAAAACAAGAAGAATTAATCTGATTACGGTTGGTTTGACAGCGGCTTCATGGTATGTGCTCGGGCTTTTTTATGGCATGGGATACTGTTTTCTGACCGACTGGCATTACCAGGTTTTAAGAAAACTTGGCTGGCAGGATATCCCGAATTCTTATTTTAAATTCTTGATTGAACGTTTTTCTGACTTTAGTCCGCCGGCAGAACTCGTAGATAATGTTACCGTTACGAGCTTTTTTGTTGTTTTGGCTGCTTCGGTTTTTGTTAATATATTAGATTTCAAAAGAAAAAGAAATTAATACTTTCTTTCTCACTTATATTCATTGTATGCTGTTATCTCTGTTGCCGTTTTTCTGGTTTTTTCCCTTATGGGATAACCATCCTGGGGATAGCCAACGCTGATTAAAAGTGCGATACTTCTTTTTTTCGGGATATTGAGTAATTTTTGAATAGGCTTTTCATTGAACCAACCAATCATGCAGGTTCCAAGCCCCATTTCAGCTGCCTGAAGACAAAAGTGTTCCGCGGCAATACCAATGTCGATATGGGGCCAGTCCTTTTTCTTAACGGCTTTCCCTATTTGGGTTATGATTTTGGGTTCTTCGAGTGTGATAACCACCATGACAGGAGCATTTTCGGTAAATTTATTAAACCGAATGGCTGTATCCCACGTTTTCCCTGCTACTTTACTTCTAAGTTCCGGATCGTCCACAATGATAAATTTCCATGGCTGTGAATTACTGGCAGAAGGGGCCAAACGGGCAGCCTCTATACAAGTTTCCAATGTATCGCGCGAAACCGGATTGTCAGAATATTTTCGTGTGCTCTGGCGGTGTTTTACTAAATCAATGAAACTTTGCATATAGTTGGTTTTTAGCGATTAAAAATGTTGGTTAACAAATATTTAATTCGTACTTCGGTGTTTTCGTATTAAACAAATACTCTTCGGTGTTGTTTTCATTAGCATGAAGAGCGTAAAGGTATTTATATTTTTTATTTCTGTGTTTGTCGGAGGTTACTTGTCTGCTCAGGACATGGCTGTGGTGGAGTTTGAAGATATTGAAAAAGAGTTTCAAAAGAACGATGACACAGTCAGAGTAATAAATTTTTGGGCTACATGGTGTGTGCCTTGCGTTGAAGAGATGCCCTATTTTGTAGAAGCTGAAAAAAAATTTAGCGACGATAAGGTCAAATTTCTATATATAAGTCTGGATTTGCCAAAAAATATTAAAAATAAAGTTGTCCCATTCATCGACAAACAAGGCTTGCAGGGAGATGTTGTTTTATTGGATGATCCGGATGCAAACACGTGGATCAATAAGGTGGATTCTTCGTGGTCCGGTGCAATTCCGGCAACTGTAATTTATAAAGGGAATAATAAATATTTTATTGAAGGAAGTATTACGTTGAATGAGATTGACAATCAAATATCACAACGGCTAGAGAAGTAAATCAAAAATCAATTATATATGAAACCTACATGGCGAAGCGTTCGGCACACAGGAGGATGAATAAATGCGAAGCAGCGAGTTGGCGTTGATGCGATGATGAGTATCTTGAATTATGAATTACGAATTACGAATTACATTTGCGAATGAGAATATACTAAATCCGCGTTAATTGGTGTGTAATTAGGGAAATTAGCGGACAAACAACGAACACGGAACACAGAACAAAATTTTAAACTTATGAAGAAAGTTATTTTATTATTAGCAGTTTTTATAGGAATTGCTACGACAGTATCAGCCCAGCAGGGGCTGGAAGTTGGCGACAAGGCCATTGAATTTAATTTGTTAAACGTTGATGGAGAATATGTCTCCCTGGAGGATTATCAAAACAAGAAAGGTGTGGTCGTTATCTTTACTTGTAATCATTGTCCTTATGCACAAGCCTGGGAACAGCGTATTATTGAGTTGCATCAGGATTATGCCGGCAAAGGTTATCCTGTCGTTGCAATCAATCCGAACGATTCCAATGTTGTAGCCGAAGACTCCTATTCAGCTATGCAACAGAGGGCGGAAGAGAAAAATTATCCTTTTCCCTATTTACTGGATGCCAAACAAAATATTTTCCCGGCATACGGCGCAACTAAAACTCCCCATGTCTATTTGTTGGAGAATATAGACAATGAGTTTATAGTGCGCTATATTGGCGCTGTAGATAACAATTATAAAGCTGCAGATAAAGTTACGGAAACTTATCTGGCAGATGCTATTGATGCTTTAATAGCAGGGGAGAAGCCTGCACCGGAAAACACAAAAGCTATTGGTTGTTCCATAAAAGTAGAAGACAAATAGAGTTTGTCAATTGCAAAACTATGGATTTAGTTGCAATAACCATTAAAATAAAGGAAAAAACGGGTTGTGTCCTGTATCCTCCTTTTTATTAGTGTTATTTTGATGATTCACCCAGATATCCGGCCATAGTAAAGCGAATGTCACTGTAGGTGAATTCATCACCCAATACGGCTTTTATTTCGTTCAAAAACTGACTGTCAACAGCTTTGGATGCTTTTATGATTTGTTCCTGCTTTTTTTTGCTGACAAAGTCTGAGGCCGGAATCTTTTCTTTTGCAACATACTGCGCTAAATGTCCTTCAATGGTTGTAATAGCTAATTCCCGTTCGTTTGCGATTTTTTCTATGTTTTTATATTTCTGATATAATTCGAATGAATGAGCTGCGGAACTACCCTTGACAGGCTTAGGTTTCTTTTTACGTTCTTTAGTATTGCCTGCAGAATGCTTAAGCTGATCGGTATGCTGTTGTTCCAGTTTATCCTGGACATTTTTCATTTGCGCTTTTGTCAGTTCTTTGTTCTGGTTCAAAGCTTCAACCAGTTGTTCCGCTTTGTATAGTTTTTTTATTTGACGGAAAAAATAAGCCTCCAGGTTCATCAATTCTTTAACATATTTTTTGGTGCCTTTCTTTTTGTCTAATCCTGATATATGTGCATGGATATTCTCTGAAAACTCATTCAGTATAGGTTCAAAATATTTTTTTGCAGCCTGAACACGTTCTTTTAATTGTTCCGTATCTGTGTTTTCCGGTTGTGAAGTAAGCTTTCGAACTTGAATCTGAAATTTTTCAGCTATTTTTACCGGTTCATCAATTTTCTGCTTTAATTCTATGGCCCATTTTTTATGCTTTTGTTTTTCCGATAGGTTTTCTTCTTTGTTATATGATTTTATATGCTCCTGCAATTGGTAACTTAGCTCTCTTAGATTGTAGGCCGTAAGGAGATAACTTTGTGTATAGCGAAAAGATTCATGTTTCAGCTTTTCTTTCAGTTTTTCCTCTTCTTGTTTGTTTTTAGCAAATTCAGACAGCCTGTTATCCGGGGAAATTCCTCCGGCAGGCATAGGATTAGTTAGGATAAGTCCGTTCAGGTTTCGTAAACGGGATAGTGCGACATAAATCTGTCCCGGAGCAAATGCTTTTGACACATCAATAATTGCTTTGTCGAATGTTAATCCCTGGCTTTTATGCACTGTGATAGCCCAGGCCAACTTTAGCGGAAAATGTTTAAACTCTCCGTTTATTTTTTCTTCAATTTCTCCGGATTCTTTATTCATGACAAAGCG
>JBNJGZ010000060.1:0-5559 GCA_051748065.1 Bacteroidota bacterium | reverse complement strand
ATGATGAGTAGTTCCATCTCGCGTAACATCTGTCGCTTGCTGGAATTGATTTTTAGTTGTTTTTTTAAGGATGTGGGCGAATTGATAAGACTGTTGATCTCACCGGCAAATAATCCACCGTCCTCTGGCACATAAGCGCCAAAAGGGAGCTGAAAGAGACTGTGCAGAGTAACTCCACCGGCATTGATAGCGGCAACACCTGTAGGTGCTGCAACAATGCAACTTTTATGAGTGCGATTAACAATGTTTTTTAGAAAAGTTGTTTTTCCTGTTCCCGCTTTTCCTGTTAAAAAAATGTGGCAATTGGTACTGTTGATGTATGATGAGGCTATGAGTGCTGCCGATTGTTCTGATTCCATCCGGATGGTTTTTAAATATGAAAAACTTAATTTTATTGCTATCAATAATAAAAGTACAAAAATATTTTTAATCGAGTATTGATTAATGAATTTTTTAAAAAAAATTTTGAAACCTCCATGGAAAATTTTTTTCGACACACAGGAGAATGTTAAAGGAGCCGGGCGATTTGGCGATGATGCGAACTGAGTGAACGAAGAGACTAAGAGAACGAAGAAGAACTTTGTTGAAAACTTTAAACGATTCAACGGATCAACGATTTAACAAAAAGACTAAAGAATAAAATCGGGCAAATAAAATAATCCCGGGTTAAATTGGTTTGTTTATGGTTGGTTTTTACTGAGTGAAACATTTTTGCTATGGAGATTGTTAAAATCTCTTAATTTCAAAACAGATTATAAGAAACCACAAGTTTTTCTTTGTAATATTGTCTAACGAAAAAAGAAAATATAAATAAACAGTATGAAGAGTAAAATTATTTTGTTGCTACTGATGATCGTCAGTATAGTATTCCAGGCAAACGGTCAGACCAGTGAACGTAAATCACAAAACAGAGGAGGAGAAGTTAAAGGAGTTGTTGTCGATCAAAGCAACGGGCTTCCCATGGAATTTGTAAATGTTGCATTGTATAAAGTTCAGGATTCCGTTTTGCTAACCGGAACGATAACGGAGAAAAATGGCAAGTTTAGTATTAATGGAGTAAAACCTGGAAATTATTTTCTTGAGGTTAATTTTATCGGGTTTCATAAAAAGAGAATTACCGGTATAGAGATTAATCGTGATTCGCCGGTAGCCAATCTGAACACAATCCAATTGAATCCTGCAAACCAGGAATTGGAAGGAGTAGAGATTGTGGCTGATGAAGACCGCATTGAATATAAGATTGATCGAAAAGTTGTTAATGTGGCTGAAGACTTGAATTCTTCAGGAGGAACTGCAGTAGATGTATTGCAGAATACCCCTTCTGTGGAAGTTGATATTGAAGATAATGTTACCCTGCGCGGAAGCTCTTCTTTTACTGTTTTAATTGATGGTAAGCCTACTTCGCTGGACGCCAACGATGTATTAAAACAAACGCCGGCTTCAAATATACAGCAAATCGAAATTATTACAAATCCATCAGTGAAATATGATCCTGAAGGAGGTGCCGGAATTATCAATATCATAACAAAAAAACGGAAAAGAACAGGGTTTAACGGTATTGTAAATGCCAGTGGAGGAAATCAGAATACTTATAAAGGAGATTTTCTTTTGAATTACCGTACAGGCAAAACAAACTGGTACGTTGGTGGAGAATACAGCAACCGGAACTATTTTTCAGATGCAGTGATGAACCGGGAAACCTATAATATGAATGATACTACTTTTATTGATTCGGACAGAGAACGGGTTTGGAAGCGAAGCGGAAAGTCCGGGCAAGCAGGAGTAGATTATTATGTTACCGATGACCAGACCATTTCCTTGTCTACACGATTTGGGGAATATACTTTTGGCCATGATATGGAGTCAGAAACCCAAAAATATTCTACTAACAATTCTCAACAAAAAGCTTACACCAAAGATATAAGCAATTTTGGACGTACAGGTTTATACTGGGAAGCCACAACTACTTATGACTATCAACTTGATAATAATGGACAGAAATTAGAATTATCAGCTTTCTTTAGCCGTCGAAGCGGAGATGAAGATGATAGTCAGGAGACCTATTTTACGGATCAGAATTATGACACAAACGAAGATCCGGATAATGAAGTGAGAACAAGTGAAGAAGAAAGCACGTACCGGATGCGCTTTAATGCCGATTATACACTGCCTATTCGGAAAACAGCTGAATTAGAAGTTGGCCTTCAATCTAAAATAAATGAAGATGATATTGACTATTCCCTTGATACATACAATCCTGCATCAGGTGGTTTAAACACGGGCGATTTTACCAGCCGTTCTTTTAATTTTCACCAAAATATCCATTCGGCTTATGCAATATTTTCAAAAGAATTCTCTTTTATGAGTGCTAAAGCAGGCTTGCGTGGAGAATATACCGATCGTGAGCTGAGCAACAAAGATAGTTCTGAAACTTATGGAATAAATAGAATTGATTTGTTTCCTTCCCTGCACTTATCCAAAAAGTTTAATGATAAAAACCAGTTGATGGCCAGTTATTCCAGACGCATAAACCGTCCGAGAAGCTGGTTTCTCGACCCTTTCCTGAGTTACCGGGACCAATATACGCTACGTAAAGGTAATCCCGATCTGGAACCGGAATATACCGATAGCTATGAATTAACTTATCTGAGGTCTTTTGAAAAAGGGTTTATATCATTGGAAACCTTTTTCAAAGAAACAAATAACCGGATTGAAAGAGTACCGGAATTGTATGATGACAACATTATCATTATGAGTTTCCAAAACGTGGATAAAGACCACTCATTAGGTTCTGAATTAATGTTGAATATGCCTGTAACAGATTGGTTTAAGCTTAACACATCAGGTTCCTACTATAATTACAAGATATTTACTACAGAAAATGGAAAAGATATAACGAAAGAAAGTAATAACTGGAGGCTGCGCGGAAATACAACTTTTGATATTACAAAATCAACAAAAGTGCAGCTAACAGCATTTTATTCCGGCCCTTCTGTTACTTCCACAGGTTCCCGCGGAAGTATGTTTATGACTTCCTTATCATTGCGACAGGATCTTCTGGATGATCAGATGAATATTATGTTTAGAGTGCACGATATCTTTGGTACCCGTGGGCGTGAAATGATTACTGACCAACCCGATTATTATGTGAAAATGGAACACATACATACAATACCACGTATTTCTCTTGGCATAACATATAAGATCAATAATTTTAAGCGCAAAAAGCAAAACAATAAAGACAGAGAAGAAGGCATGGATATGGAGTTTTAAACCAAAAGAATTTGCAATTACTTTTTACCCGGCAAGATTGTTAAGACATATCTTTCCGGGTTTTTAGCTTTTTTAACCTTTTGTACATACCTTTTTCCTTAAGAATTCGTTTGAAATTTCGTAAACTTTTATAGTTTTGCATTTCTCTTAAAATGAAATAAATAATTATAACATAAAAAAATGGAAAATAACAAGTTAGCAGTAGTCGCTTTCGGAGGGAATGCACTTCTCCGGGGCGACCAAAAGGGGACAATAGAAGAACAGGAAGCCAATGTATATGATACGTGTACAAATCTTGTAAATTTGATCAAACAGGGTTATGATATTATAATTGGTCATGGAAACGGCCCGCAGGTAGGCAATGTATTGTTGCAACATGAAGCCGGCCAGAAAATGTATGGTATTCCCAAAATGCCAATGGATATCTGCGTTGCTGAAACTCAGGGTGCAATTGGCTTAATGATTGAACAGCAATTAAAAAATGTTTTGGCCAAGCATGGCATCGAGCGAAATATTGTAACGATAGTAACTGAAGTAATTGTAGATAAAAATGACCCGGCTTTCCAGGCACCTGCAAAACCTGTCGGACCATTTTACAGCAAGAAAGAAGCCGATGAGCTGACAGAGAAAAATGGATGGGTTTTCAAAGAAGACCCCAGAGGTCGCGGCTGGAGGCGTGTTGTTGCTTCGCCTAAGCCGGTGAAAGTAAATAATCGGGAGGTTATTGAAAATCTGGCGCGTGAAGGTAATATCGTGATTACTGTCGGTGGAGGCGGAATTCCGGCCTATATGAATGATAAAGGCGAAACGGTTGGCATTGATGCCGTTATTGATAAAGACCTTGCATCAGCACACCTGGCCGGAAACATTAAAGCTGACGAGTTTTATATCCTTACTGACGTGCCTCAGGTTTATATTAATTTCAATAAACCGGATCAAAAAGCACTGGGACAGATAAAAGCCAGTGAAATAAAAGGATATCTCGATGAAGGACATTTTACGGAAGGTTCTATGGCTCCAAAAGTACGGGCCGGTTTACATTTTATAGAAAAAGGCGGCAAAGAATGTATCATTACTATGGCTGATAAGTTAAGTGATGAAAAAGCCGGAACAGCAATTCAAAAAAATTAGTCATTTAAAATCAAATAATTATGGCATTTAATCTTAGAAATCGTAATTTTCTTAAGCTTTTGGATTTTACACCAAAAGAAATGAAGTTTTTACTTGACCTGTCGGCAGATTTGAAAAAAGCCAAGTATACAGGAACAGAGCAACAAAAACTAAAAGGCAAAAACATTGCTTTGATTTTCGAAAAAGCTTCTACAAGAACACGTTGTGCGTTTGAAGTAGCAGCTCTTGACCAGGGTGCTCACGTAACTTATTTAGGCCCTACCGGTTCACAGATCGGAAAAAAAGAATCCATGAAAGATACAGCCCGTGTACTGGGACGTATGTATGACGGTATTGAATACCGCGGATTTGGGCAGGAAGTAGTAGAATCACTTGGCGAGCATGCAGGTGTTCCTGTTTGGAATGGACTGACAAACGAATATCATCCTACCCAAATACTTGCAGATTTCCTTACGATGATGGAACATTCCGATAAGCCAATTCATCAGATCTCTTTTGCTTATCTGGGAGATGCACGTAATAATATGGGAAATTCCTTACTGATCGGTGCTGCATTGATGGGTATGGATTTCCGTTCTGTTGCCCCTAAAGAAGTACAACCAGAAAAAGAACTGGTAGACACAGCAAAAGAAATAGCAAAAGAAACCGGAGCTAAAATCACCGTTACAGATGATCCCGATAGTGGAGTGAAAGATTGTGATTTCTTATACACCGACGTATGGGTATCCATGGGAGAAGCAGAGGAAGTATGGAAAGAACGCATTGAAATGTTAAAACCCTATCAGGTGAACATGGAATTAATGAAGAAAACCGGCAATCCTAAAGTGAAATTTATGCACTGCCTGCCGGCTTTCCATAATCGCGAAACTACTGTAGGAGAAGAAATCTATCAGAAGTTTAACCTGAATGGAATGGAAGTGACTGAAGATGTATTTGAATCTCCGGCATCTATTGTTTTTGATGAAGCCGAAAATCGCTTACATACCATTAAAGCTGTTATGGTAGCTACATTAGGCGCATAATACGTATTATGCCCAAAAAATAAGATAAGTTATCTTTTTATTAGCCGCAAAGTAAAATGCTTTGCGGTTTTTTTTAGATAAATAGAGTCTGTCAATAAAGTCAGTGTCTGGTTTATGATGTTCGAGTTCAAAG
>JBNJGZ010000059.1:0-12465 GCA_051748065.1 Bacteroidota bacterium | reverse complement strand
TTTATGAGGAACGGAAAAATGAGCTTTATTCCGAATTATTTGCTTTATCCACAAAATATCAGGATGCCTTCAGAAAGCTTGAATTAGCTGCGCAGCAAGCTGAAGATGCATTGTATGTGGAAGAGTTGCTTAAAAGCGACTATGCAACAGGAGCTTCCGGTTTTGATGAGTGGATAGAAATTCGCAGAGAGCTTTTAGAGTATCAAAAAGAACAAATACGAAGTCAGGTTAATGTCCTGAAAATTGATGCTGAGCGTAAGATGATCTTAAATCAGTTTAAGCCCAAGCCGGCTCGCGAAAAGAAATTAGACAGGAAATAATTCAGTCTGTATAAGATGTCTGAAATTTTCAGGAATTAGTAAAAAGGAATTATTAGACCGCAAAAACGATAAAACAATGAAAACAAATAATATAAAGAAATATGGTATTTTCACACTGCTTTTTGTTCTGGGTTTAGTTGCCGGAGCCTTGATTTGGTCTGGTGGCGACGATGATAGCAGTAATAAAAAACAAGAGACTAATGAGCATGAACATGCGGAGGCGGAAGAAACAGAATATACTTGTTCCATGCATCCGAGTGTTCGTCAGGATGAGCCGGGGGATTGCCCGATTTGCGGGATGGAGTTAATCCCGGTGGAGGATGAGTCTTCGGAAGGAACAGATGTCCAGGATTTTGAAATGACAGAAACAGCTATGAAACTTGCGCAGGTGAGAACATCTGAAGTAACGGCAGGTTCCAGAGCTAAGGATATCAAAATGGAAGGAAAGATAGCTGCTGACCAACGCAAAGTATACAGTCAGGTAGTGCATTTTGGCGGAAGGCTCGAAGCGCTGGATATAAGTTATGTGGGGCAGAAAGTTGAAAAAGGGCAAAAGCTGGGTAGTATTTATTCCCCTGATCTTGTTGCTGCTCAACGCGAATTACTGGAAACTTCCGGCTTTAAATACGGTAGTCAGGAAATGTTGGAAGCTGCCAGGCAAAAACTTAAGCAGTGGAAACTTTCTGATGAACAAATTGAAGATATTATCCAATCGGGAGAGGTGAAGACAAATTTTGATATCCGGGCGGATGTGAGTGGTTATGTTACGAAAATGAAAGCAAACAAAGGGGATTACCTTCAGCAGGGTAATCATCTGTTTGAAATAGCTGATCTTTCATCAGTATGGGTTATGCTGGATGCTTATGAGCGTGATTTGCAATGGCTACAAGAGGGACAGGATGTGAAACTAAAAGTTAACGCTTTTCCCGGGAGGGAATTTTCAGGTTCCATTAATTTTATCGATCCCTTTATTGATGAAAACAGCAGAGTTGCACAGGTACGTGCCGAACTCAATAATAGCAACAGAGAGCTTAAGCCCGGCATGTTTATAACGGGGCGTGTTAAAGCAACGATGAAAGAAGGTTCGGATGCCTTGCTTATTCCTAAAACGGCTGTTTTATGGACCGGTGACCGGTCACTGGTTTATGTGCAAAGCCAGGAGGCCGGTGAAAAGCACATTTTCCGTATGCGGGAAATCACAACGGGTCAAACATTAGAGGACAGCATTATTGTACTTGATGGCCTGGAGCAGGGCGAGCGAGTTGTTTCTCATGGTACGTTTGCTGTTGATGCAGCCGCACAACTGGCAGATAAAACCAGTATGATGAATCCCGAAACAGAGACTGCCAGTGCCGGAGACCTTGTGAAGGAAGGCGAAACAGCCGGTGTTCAGGATAAAGATAAAATTGAGGATGTAGAACAGTTTGAAGTTTCAACGGAATTTCAACAGCAGTTGACTCGTTTTTATCAGGATTATATCAAAATGAAAAATAGTTTTGTTGATACAGACCCGGACAAAGTAAATGAACATGCTAATCAACTTCAAAATAGTCTTGAAGATATTGATATGAGCCTTTTGGAAGGAGAAGCTCACATGCAGTGGATGGATCATCTTGAGGTAATTGAAAAAGACCTGAATACTATTGCTGAAAGTTCAGATATAGAGGTGCAACGCGAAGCATTTGTAACTTTTAATCCTGCTTTTTATAAAGCTGTAAAAGCTTTCGGACTGATAGATGTTGAGGCATATTATCAATTCTGCCCCATGGCAAATGATGACAACGGCGCCTACTGGATTAGTGAACAGAAAGAAATACGCAACCCATATTTTGGCGATGAAATGATGAGCTGTGGAGAAAATAAAGATACAATAGGAGAATAGTGATGCGAAAAAAATGGTTGAATATTGCATTGTGGCTGGCTGTAATTACAGTTGCTTACAATCTTGTTGAAGGAGTTATTTCCGTCTGGTTCGGGGTGCAGGACAGCACGATAGCTCTGCTGGGTTTTGGTGTGGATAGTTTTGTTGAAGTTATATCCGGGATAGGAATTTTACATATGATGTTCCGGATGTACCGGAAAGGTGACGATATAAAGCAGCACGACCGTTTTGAAAGAGATGCTTTAAGAGTTACGGGTACTGCTTTTTATTTGCTGGCCGCCGGTTTGATTATTGGCGGAATAGTTAAGATATTGCAAGGCTATAAACCGGACACTACCGTAGTTGGAATAATTATTTCTTCCTTATCTATTCTGACGATGTATTTTCTGATGCGTTATAAGCTTAAAGCCGGTAAAATACTTGATTCAGAAGCAATCATTGCTGACGCTAATTGCACACGCTCATGTTTCTATCTTTCGTTTATTTTGCTTTTTTCAAGTGGGTTATACGAGCTTTTGGATTTCGCCTGGTTGGATGTAGCCGGTTCGTTTGGCATTGCAATTTTTGCTTTCCGTGAAGGGAAAGAATCGTTTGAAAAAGCTTCAGCAAAGAACTTAAGTTGTTCGTGTGGTTCAAAGTGTTAAGATTTTGCTAAAACCTTGTTTATTTAGAACAATTATAAATAAATCATGTTTATATAATGAAAACCTCAAAAAAATTAGAAAATTATGAAAATTATTAATGTAATGCTCGCAGGATTGTTTGTTCTTTTTTCCGCAGGCCTGATGCAGGCTGAGACAAACATCCAGACTAATTTGAATTTAGCGGAAATTACCTCCGAAACCGGAGAAAAAACATCGTTTAAAGTATATGGAAATTGCGGTATGTGTGAAAACCGTATTGAAAAAGCGGCCAACGGCCTGGAAGGTGTAACTTCTGCTAGTTGGGACCGGGATTCGGAAATGTTGACTATTGAGTACAACCCTGAAAAGGTAAAGGTTATGGATGTCCATAAAGCAATTGCCAAAGTCGGGCATGACACCAAAAAGGTGAAAGCCGATGACAAAACGTACAAAAATCTGCCCGGCTGTTGTAAATACAGAGACTAAAAATCTTAAACGATTGTTTTACAACGATTAAGAGTTAAAACAAAAAGCAATATCTGATAAACAGGTATTGCTTTTTTTTCTTTGTTATCTTTGTGGAAAACAAGAACACATGCAATCTCCCATAAAAAAAGTAGCCGCCATACATGATTTATCGGGCTTTGGCCGTGCTTCGCTCACACAGGTAATTCCGATTTTATCCCGGATGGGCATGCAGGTTTGTCCGCTGCCAACTGCCGTGCTGTCAACGCATAGTAAATTCTCTAATTTTCATTTCGTTGATTTAACCAATGAACTTCCGCCCATTATAGAGCACTGGAAGGCTTTAAACCTTGACTTTGATGCGATTTACAGTGGTTTTCTGGGTTCACACGAACAGGTGGAAATTGTAGCTAATTTGATAGATTCTTTTCGAAAGGATAATCAGCTTGTGGTTGTAGATCCTGTATTAGGTGATGATGGAAAAATCTATAAGCCTTTAAGCCGTGATTTGGTAGAAGAAATGAAAGGCTTGATAACAAAAGCCGACCTGATCACACCGAACTTAACGGAAGCCGCTCTCTTATTGGGTAAAGATTTTCCGGAAGATATTTCCACGGAAGAAGCCAAAGAATGGTGTAAGGCCTTGTCGGATAAAGGTCCGGAAACGGTTATTATTACCAGTGTTCCGGAGCGTGATCCCAAAGCCAAAACTGCCGTCATTGCTTATGATAGCAGTGACAACCGTTATTGGAAGGTTACAGTAAATTATATCCCGGCCAGTTATCCGGGGACGGGAGATGCATTTACCAGTGTTATCACCGGTGCCTGGTTACAGGGTGACAGCTTGCCTATTGCATTAGACCGGGCTGTGAAATTCACCAGTATGGGCGTTAAAGCTACTTTTGGATATGATTATGATGCAAACCACGGAATTTTGCTTGAAAAAATACTGCATACCCTGGATGCTCCTTTTCAGGGAATAAGTTATGAATTGATATGACGAAGAAACAGAACATAAAACTTGTAGCTACTGACCTGGATGGAACCTTGCTTAATGATGACCAAAAAGTCAGCCAGGAAAATGCAAAAGCTTTAAAATTACTTAAAGACCGGAATATTGTCCGTGTAGTTGCTACAGGGCGCTCGTATTATTCCTTTAAGAAAGTAATCCCACCCGATTTCCCTATTGATTATCTTGCGTTTTCCACAGGGGCAGGTATTATGAGCTGGCCTGACAAAAAATTGGTCTATTCCCGCTATCTGGAAGCGGAAAAAGTAGAAGCAATAGCCCGGTTACTTATTATGAAAAAAGTGGATTTTATGGTACATCATGCCATTCCTGATAATCACTATTTCGATTATTGCCGGTTTAGCGATGATAACCCGGACTTTGACCGGCGATGCCGGAATTATGTCGAGTTTGGCAAAGCGAAAAATGAAAACTCCATAAGTTATAAGAATGCAACTCAAATACTTGCTGTCTTTCCTCCCAAAAATCATAACTTATTTGATACGCTAGCCCAGTCTATGCACGGAACAAAAGTAGTGAAGACAACTTCGCCTCTGGATAAAGAATCTTTGTGGATGGAAATTTTCCCTCCCGATGTTTCCAAAGGAAAAGCTATAGAATGGGTCTGCAGTAAGGAATCAATTAATATAAATCAAACCCTGGGCATAGGAAATGACTATAATGATCTGGATTTGTTGAGAGCGACAAAGTATAGTTATGTTGTGGAAAATGCTCCCCATGATTTGAGACGAGAGTTCACAGGAACACTTAGCAATAATGAACATGGCTTTGCTAATGTTTTGGATAAACATTTACAGTAAAAGATAGGGAAAGGTTTGTCAATTATTGAAACCTTTTAATGGCTACAATAGATGCGAGGGTAATTACAAACGGAATGGCGACCCGAATGTACTCATTATTAATTTTCTTAAATATGTTTTGTTGCTTAAGGTATTCATTGATAGACTGAATGATGGCAACATGTAAGTTTTCTCTGACTTTCTGATTATTTGTTCCATCATGAATGCCCGAAAAGTTTAAAAAGGTAGCAATCCATTCATGTTGAGAAGCATATTGTTGTTCTGTCTGACGGATACGATCTTTTAAATCTTTTTTCACAGCTTGCATTTCGCTGTAACTTTTTATCATAAGTCTTACTTTTTCTTATCATTTACATCTTTAAATGCAGTCCTGACGATTTCATCTTTAACGGGTCTTTCTAACAGTGGCTTACGGAATAAATATAACAGGAGCAAAAACAATAAATGCAAACCTGCAACTATAAAAAAGCCAATGACATATGAGTTATATAAATCTCCGATATATAATCCTATAGCAACAGACAAGAAAAATACAAAGGAACCTAAAAACATCAGCAGCACTATTCGTTTCAATAATACTGCTAATGTTTTACTGACTCTTTCAGTTCCTTCTATTTTTAATAATAAAATGCGTGAACTGATGTAATTTTCCAGTTTTTTCAGCATATTAACGCATTTTACCTATGACTTGCTGGCGGTTTTATTTTTCATCTCACCAACTTTTTCTTCAACTTGCTCTTTTTGCTTATTGAGAATTTCTTTCACATTGGTTAATAATTCATCAGTTTTTGATGAAATATTTTCGCGTGTGTCTTTTCCACTTGCAGGAGCAAGTAATACACCTGTAACAATTCCGGCAGCTGCTCCTGCCAATACGCCGATTAATACTTTTCCACTGTCTGACATAATTTTAATTTTTTAAAGTTTAAATTTGTTAATTTGATTTGTTTCAATAGTTATACGATTTTAAACGTAAATTGTTCATAGAAATTATAAAAATTTCCACAAATATTTTTCATATTTTGCTGAAAATATTCGAGTTAATGACTCGATATTTTTATTATATGATTTCTTTTATATTCGATACTTGCAAATATAAGTAAAATTTTTTGATTTTATGTGTTTTATGTATTTAAATTTCGGATTATGTAAATATCATAATCGCCCAAATATTTAAAACCCAGTTGCTCATAAAGTTTTATGGCCTTAATATTTTTTTTATGAACTTCCAGTTTAATTTGATATCCTTTTTCTTTTGCAAAAAGGATCGATTTTTTTGTTAATAGCTTACCATATCCCAGGTTTTGATATTTAGGAAGAACTGCAATATGATGCAAATGTAACCTCCGGCCGTCAAAAGTCATCCAGGAGGTACCGATTATAGTATTGTCTTGTTCCATAATAAGCATTTTCCCGCCCATGTCTATGGATTGGACTATGACTTGCTCGTTGTCACCCCGCTTTTTACTGCCAACACCTGTGGTCTCCCATACTTTTATCAGACCTTCATAATCTCCTTTTTGATAATCGCGTATTTTCATAGCAAATGGATATTGGTAATTCGCTTATCACAACTTTTGTTGTAAATGTTTGTAATCTATATGTTTCTATATTATAGTCAGGCTTGAATTACAGGGATTTCTATTTCGAATGAGCTACCCTTTTCAGGATAACTGTCTACATAAATTTTTCCTTTATGATAACCCACAAATTCCCGGCAAAGTATTAAGCCCAAACCTGAACCGGTTTCATTTTGCGTTCCCGGTTTCTTAAATGATCTGTTAATATGGAAAATTTCCTGTAAAGCTTCAGGTTCTATGCCAATGCCCTGGTCTGTTACGGATATTTTTATGCTTTCTCCGGTATCCCCGTCTGATTTGGTTACTGTTATGTGAACTTTATCCCCCGGATGGGAATATTTGATGGCATTGGAAATTAAATTAACAACAGTACTGTGAAGCATAGTGGAGTCATGTTTTGTGACTAATTCTTCCGGAGTATTTATACAAAGGGTAATTTCTTTTTCATTAGCATATTGTTCCATCTCCCAATAAGCCGTTTTTATAGTATTTATCAAATCTTGTTTATAAGGTGAAAATTCGATTTTACCGTTTTGTAAACGCGTCCAGTCTAATAAGTTCTTTAGTATTTGAAATAACTGTTCGGAGGATTTATATATCTCATTTATATATTGTTTTTTTTCTTCGGCACTGTAATCTTCATATTCATTGTTTAAGATACTGGAGAAACCTAAAAGGGAGTTAAAAGGGCCGCGCAGATCATGAGCTAAGATGGATAAAAACTGATCTTTGCTGTTGATCTTTTCCTTTATATTATGGCGCTTTTGGGTTAGATCGACTATTCTCTTCATGAGATGCGGTCTGTCACGAAGTGTAAACAGAATTTCATTCTCACCTGTTTTTATTAGCCGGCATGCTACAAAGACTTTCTGTTGAGAAATATCTGATGAAAAATATAAGGTTTCTTTTGCTAATGATTCATTTTTTAATTTGGTTATTGTTTTTTTAAGTTTTGTATGAATTTGACAAGGCAATACAGAATATAAGTTACCGGTAGTTTCCTTTATATTAAAATAGTTCGGTTTTCCTTGTTGAATAACATCTGTGATACAACCTTGATAATCCGTTTGTAATATAATATCAGGAATGGACTCAATTAGCATTTGTTGTTTTTCATAAAGTTGTTTCACATGGTTGATATTAGCTTTTAGTGTCTCCTTAATGTTTAAAAGATGATCTGTTTTTTGATTGATATTAATCAAAAGAAAAAACAAAACAATAGCGATCAAAAACAGGAGAAGAAAAAGATATGTCTGAGCTTGTAAGTCAGTTGAAATTTGAAGGGGAGATACCAAAACTGGTATTCCTGTTTTATTTATGTGCTTACTCTTAAAATTGAAAGAAAAGAGACATTTAAAATATTGATATTGGTAATTCACGGTGGATTGACATGTAAAAAAAACCAGTGTTTTACATTTATTAATACCTTGCCATAAGAGTTGAGTTATGGATTGTTTAGTCGGGTTCATTCGTTAGTAATTAGCAATAACTTAGTTTGATTACAACTTACGAAGGTAAATATCTGTATTTTAAAATACAAATTTATTGCTGTGAAAATTAAAAAAACTTAGCTAAGGCAGGGTATGTTCAATATTTCTTAGTGTTTAAGCACTACAGACCCAAAAACAGCATCAGCTTTAATAATTAAATGAGGCTGTTGCTTGTTGAAATCTTTGGAGTGGATGTTGGTTGAGCCAAATCCGCTGTTAGGTTTGGAGCCGGGGAGTTCTACAGACCCAAATGCAGCACTGGAACGGATTAAATAATTGACATCCGGATCAAGGATTACGCGCATTTCGCCAAAAACAGCATTTGTTTTTAACTCAATGTTTTCTGTAAGCGTTAATCCACGTAAGTCTAAGGTTCCCTGCCCAAATATAGCTGAATATTCGTTGGTGTTTTTATCAAACTGAAACTCTGACTCGGAAAATACAGCAGACGAATTGCTTTTATTCGGCCCCAAAGAGCCTGTTAATAAAGCTATACCCAGGAAAATAAACAGCAAGCTTATGATAATCTTGCCTATCGGAAGATGGATGTCAAACATTTGTCTAAAGACTAAAAGAGCACCTAAAATGATAAGGAAAATGCCCCAAAAAGCACCGGATGTGAATAAATTTCGCATAATATTTAATTTTGGATTTGCTTTCCAAATTTAGTATATAAAATTGAAATAATGTGATTTTTTGTTAAGAAAAAAATATTGACAAAATCCGGTTTAGCCAGTATTAGTCATAAAAAAAATAAAATGCTATAATTATTTGTATGTCAGTATAAAACATAAGCATTTAGATAAAACTATATTTTTATTTCTTTTTTTTACGAGTGCATTAATTTCAGGCCATCTCTCCCGCAGATAATGCGGGGAAAGACCCCGATAAATACGAAAAAAAACATTACTATGTCTGCGAATTTCCCCCGCTTTTTCGGCAGGGTTGCATCTGGGCTAAACTTAATGCATGAAAAATACAGTTTAGTTTCTCTTTATCCTGCAATAAGAGCACAAATTGCTGCAGAGTTGTTCAAAATCCTTACTTTTGTCATAAGAAAATCCTTAAAAGATTAGATTTTGAGCAAATTACAGAAACAGGCTATCAGTGGTATCAAATGGACAACACTGCAAACGTTCATCAGTGCCATAACAGGACCTGTTTTGCTTTGGATTAAAACACAATTTCTTTCACCGGAGGAGTTTGGTCTTATCTCCATTATCCTGATTGTGATCGGACTGGTTAAATTGTTGGAAACATTCGGAATTAGTCAGGCTATTATCCAAAAAGATGAGGTGAGCGAGAAGGAAAGTTCCACGCTTTTTTTCTTTAATATTTTTCTCAGTCTGATACTGGGAGTTATCCTGTTTTTTGCGTCTTCCTTCATCGCACAGTTTTATAATATGCCCGATTTGGAATATTTTCTGAAGTTTGTCGTATTGGTAATTCTTTTGTCGGGGCCAGCTTTGTTGTTTCGCGCATTTTTGGAAAAGAAGTTGTTTTTTAGACGTATATCTCTCATTGATATGGGAGGGAATATCATCATTTTTATTTCTACAACGATCTATCTGATCATGGATACAGGCGTTTTGTCTATAGTTTTCGGCCATATCACAGGAGGAATATTTACAACGTTTGCTTTCCTTATTTCAGCAATTCAATTCAAAGCTGTTAAAATTAAATTGTATTTTAATCCAGCTATGCTGAAATCCTTTTTAAGGTTTGGTGTGTTTGTTTCTGCCAAGCAACTACTTACTTTCATTGCCAGCCGCGCAGATGAATTGGTTATTGGATATTTTCTTGCTCCGGATGTGCTTGGGATTTATCACTTTGGTAAAAATATGTTAGAAAAGATCAGAACATTGATGACAAAATCGTTTGGTAAAGTGCTGTTTCCGGTATTTTCAAAACTCAAAAAGAATATTCCACGCCTGGGGCAGGCTTATCAGCAAATCAGCCGCTATATTTCTTTTGGCGCTTTTCCTGTATTTACCGGCATTGCGCTTACAGCCCATCTTTTTGTGCCTTTGTTTTTCGGAGAAAAATGGATGGACAGTATCATCGTCTTTCAGATTTTTTCCGTTTCTATGATTTTTATGTTGCTTACTGCCAATATTTCAAGCTCTTTGCTATATTCACTGAATAAACCCCATATAGTTTTTTATATTGACCTGGTTGTCAATGCGGCATATTTTCTGGCTCTGTTTCTTATAGCTAAAGAAGGAATGCTTGTTGTTCTTATAACATATTCAGTTTATGTGATTGTTAAAACTACCGTACTTCAGGTATTTACGAATAAATATTTGCAACAAACCCTGTTGAGTTATATAAGACAGTTTAAAATTCCGATTGTCGCTACAATCGGGATGGGTATTCCGGTACTTGTATTTCAGTTTATTGCGGCAGGTTTTTTAATCAGACCCATACTTTTTGCCGGTTCAGCTATTATCGGGATACTTGTGTTTACAGTTATAGTTTATTTTCTTGACAGAAAGACCATGGGTGATTTGAAAAGAGCACTTATCAAAGGTGAAATTACAACATCAGTAAAAGATGAATAAACAAGACAACATATCGCAAATTGTTTCAGCAAATCTGTGTAATTCCTGCGGAGCTTGTTACGCTGTTTGTCCTGTGGATGCAATTGATTTTCAGGAGACACTTGCCGGACATTGTTTTCCACAAATCAATGATTATAAATGTATTGATTGTGGAATGTGCCTGGAGGTTTGTCCCGGCGATCATTTCGGGGAAACGCTCATGAAAAACCTTCCCGACGAGCCTTTCAAAGGAAAGGTGCAACGTTCCCTGATCGGAAAAGCGTTAAACCGGAAAATATTTGAAAATGCCCAAAGCGGAGGAGTGGTAACATCCTTACTGGCAAATAGTTTGAAAACCGGAAGGATAAAGTCTGCAGTTATTGTTACGATGGAGACGGGAAATCCTCCGAAAACTGCTGTCAGGCTTGCTAAAAACGAGCAAGAACTGCTGCTGGCACAGAAATCTAAATATGCGCCTGTTCCTTTGCTGACTTTTTTAAAAGATTTGAATGACGAAGACACGCCGGTAGCTGTGGCCGGTGTTTCTTGTCAGATACACGGACTGAAAAATATTATTGATAAAATCCCCGGGATAAACGAGAAAATTGCGTTTACCACGGGGTTGATTTGTGATCGGGTTATGACTTGTGCTGCAGTGGAATATCTGGCCTCAGACCTGAATACTTCAAATGGCTATCAATTTCACTACAGAGATAAAAAAGTATCCGGATATCCCGGCGATGTCCACGTGATTGCTCAGGATGGGCAATCTTTCGTTAAATCAGCAAAAGAGCGAATGAAAATTAAAGATTTCTTTACGCCTGCCCGTTGTCGTATTTGTTTTGACAAAATGAATGTTTTTTCTGATATAACCGTTGGTGACCCGAATGGCATAGAAGATGCCGACCGGAAAAATGGGGAGTCGGTTGTAATTGCACGTACTAAAATGGGGCAAGATATTGTTGACGAATCAGTCAATGCAAGTGCTGTTAACTTGCGTCCGCTGAATTATGAAAGCATTTTGGAAGGTCAAAAGATCAATCAGAAACAAAACGACTGGAACAGATATGTAAAGGCATGGACGAAGCTGAACAAGAAATTGCCAAATTATTGTGATACTGTTAAAAGCAGTAATCCTGTGAACACTAAAAAGCATGAATCATCGCTACGTTATTCACTGGAACTTGATTCTTATTCGTCAAGACATGATTTGTTGGTTTCTGTGGATGCTGCATTGAAAAAACAAGAAAGGAAGAGCAGGTTTCGGATACCGGTAAAAATTATGCGAAAGCTTAAACAAAAGCTAAAGTCTTAGTAAATTTAAAGAATTATGTACATCGAAATACGTAAAGCAGGATTTGTAAATAAAGGTGCCCAGTTGATGCTTCATGCTATCCTTCAGCAGATGCAAGAGGCTTTTCCTGATGCCCGTTTTGTGATGGCTCCAAACCCCAAATTGGCGCCATACGAAGATCGCGCACGGATGGGGTTTTATCAAAAAGCCTGGTACTGGCGGTATCGCAGACAATGGGGGAATTTAGCCCAATATTTACCTCAAAGAATACGTAAAATGTATGGGATTGTCCTGGACAGGGAAGTAGATGTAGTGCTTGATGCGTCGGGATTTTCTTATGGTGATCAACATGATATAAGCAATTTGTTTGAACTGGCCGACTCGTGTAAACGATGGAAAAAGAACAATACGAAGATTATTTTTCTGCCTCAGGCTTTTGGC
>JBNJGZ010000058.1:0-13046 GCA_051748065.1 Bacteroidota bacterium | reverse complement strand
TATAGGGATGACTGTGATAATTAATGAATGAAACGCAGATATCGGACATTATTGACAGACACTATTTAGGCTGCATAAAAACTACAGTCAACAAGTCAAATTTCTAAAAAATCCTTTTCTGAGAGATCCTGTTTTTGTACATTTGTTATAGGAAAACCCCAAAACAAGTTAAAATGATGAAAAAATTTGTAACTCTTCTATTCGTATTAGTTTTTATTGTTGGTGGTTATGCTCAAAATAATGAGTCTAACCAGCTAAATATTAAAGTAAAAGATGATTGGGAAGATTTTAAAACAGTATCGTGTAAAGAAAAAGGTTTTATGGCGCATTATTTTAATTCTTCCAAAGAAAAGTTTATTGTCTCTTTTTATGACAAAGGGTTGAATAATACCTGGGAGGAGACGTTTCGTGTAGATAATGATTTAGATTATTTAGATCATTTTTACGATGAATCGAGTGGAAATGTGTATCTTCTATTTGCTTCCGGCGATGATAGACCAGAAAAGTATATTTTGGATTATTTTACTGATAGTAAGATTGAGATTATTACTATTAAGGCTAATCCTAAAACTAATGAAGATCAAAATATAATAAATAGAGTAAAACACAGTATTGATATACCTTCCTATAATGTATATAAGCAAATGCTTGTGTCAAATGGTCAACTTTTTTTGTTTTTAGAAAAAGAGAAGACGGTAGCACTAGTTAAACAATGTTTTCATCTGTCTCACACCTTTAATGCAATATTTAAAAAACAACCGAATCATTTCACATTTTTGTTAAATACAGAAAAAGATAATGATAATAAGGGTATTGAAATTACTAAAGAAAAGATGTTTTACCATCAAGATGCTTTTCGGGCCGAAAACGGAGATATTATTTATTATGTACATGTTGGAAAGTCATTAATGAAATCAAAACCAAATCTTTACAGGATAGATTATGAAGATGGAAAAATCAGGTATAATAAGCCAGTGAAAAATAAAGAAACCTGGTCTTTCCGCTCTTTTCAACCAATTCAAAACAGTGATCAAATAATTATAGGTGGTTTTACCGTTGATGAAAAATCAAAAGTGCAAAACGGGCTCGTATTTAGCTATATTGAGGATGGAAAAACGCAGGATGTAAAAGAAATATCTTATAAAGAAGCTATTGGAAAAGAAAATAAAAACAAAGATAAATCGACTTTTTTACATGGTAGAGGAAAAGGCAATATGCTGCTTGAATTTCATAATAAAACGTATCAAATGACGCCTGATGGGGACTATATAATTATTGCTGAACAGCTTAAGCCTAAGCGTGCTATGGGGAGCGATGGTGGTGTAGAACTTTTAGGGATTATTTATAAAGAAGCTTATTTATTGGCGTTTGATAAAGACCATAATTTTATGTGGCAAGAAACTTTTGATATGGGTGAAACCGAATTTGATAATACCAAAAGATCTACCCGTTTGGTTGCAAAAAAAGTAGCTGAAGATAAGTTGCAATTATTGTTCCCGACAGAAGAAAAAATAAGTAGTCTTACAATAAACGACGGAGAAGTTAGCGGAAGGCAAAAAAGCTTAAGATTAACTTCTAAATTCAGAAAGAAGAAAATTAGCTCAAGCTCCGAGATTAATGTTAAGTATTGGTATGGTGATTATTTCTTAGCTACCGGTTTTCTTGATGTCAAAAAAAGCGATTCCTTTTTAAGTGGGAGTGATGAAATGTATTATGTCTATCCGATAAAATTCGAGTAACATACTTTCAGAAAATGTTTTTAAATTCCAAAGGTCGTCCTGTCCATTTTTACGACAGGGCGACTTTTTATTCCTTGCTTATGGGAATGGACTTTAGTTTGTTCTTTTCTTTTTCCAGATAAAGCAAGAAACGAAATTCGTTTTTTTCAAGACCCTGGTTTTTCATGTAGTTCACTAAATTATCGGGAGAGATAATTTTGCGGCCTATTGTCTCACTATAAGTTGAAATTTTTATTCCTATCGACTCCAGCGACATAGCCAAAAGTTCCGAACAATAAATTGCTGATTTATCTTCGGTTCGTAGGTCAAAATCATATTCTTTGCCTACCTGGCTTAACGCTTTGCAGACAAACTCCTGTTGGGTTTCTTTGGAAGCATTAACATGAAAACTAATAAAGCCATTCAGCAAAGAAACATCGTTTAAATTGGAAAGGTTTTTCATTTCGCGTACATTTACGCCATCGGAGTTACTGTCCACAATCAATATTTCTCGTCCTGTTTGGTAATATGGCTCAAGGTTTTGGGCTACTTTACTGTTTTCGCCATAATATTTGTGAACTTTTTTTTGGGTGCCCAGATAAACCGCGGAATGCTTCCATTTTCCGGGGATAAATTCACTGCTTAAATATCTTCTTGAGCGGGTTAATATGATGCTGCCGGGCTTTATTATGTGCAGATAGGGGAGTAGTTCTTCATAAGAAATATCGGAAGGGCCTTCCACTTCTTTTCCGTTTTTTAAGTAAACAGCGCCATACTGATAATCACCGACCCCTTTCATGAGCGGTGCTTGTATTTTTAGTCGTTGCCTGTCAATAAAAGCTATTTTCCCAGGAAAGATGTAAGAAAAAACTAAACTTAACGCAAGTAAAGTGATTAGAAGCAGTAGTATTTGAAGCGTTCTTTTGATCATTACTATTTAAGGAATAAATACTTAGATTGCCATTGAACTTTACAAATATACAATTATGATTTACTATGTCAAGAGGACAATAATAAAAAAGCCGGCTGTTATAATTACAGCCAGCTTTCTTTATTGGCATGCAAAAATGAAATTAATATCCAAAGATTTCTTTCATTTTTACTTTTTTCACTTTACCGTACTTTTTCAGCATTTTTTTGTCCAACTCATCTTTTCTTCCCAAAATAACAATTGTTCTTGGTTTGTTACTAATGTATTCTTCCTGGAAAGATTTGATATCCTCAAAGGAAAGTTCAGGTACTTCATTAAAGATGGTTCTTCTGATGTCGTAATCTCTGTCAAGTTTTTGGGCTGACAGGTAATTGAACAACACACTGGACTGTGTAATCCGTTCTGTGCGCATCTCTTCAGTGATACCTTCTTTTGCTAATTTAAAAGAACTTTTCTCATGAGGCATTTCATTTTGTAGTTCCGAAAGTCCACCGATGGCATCATCAATTTTGTCATACGATGTAGCTATGAATGCCAGATTCGAGTGGTGCTTGTCCTTTTCGTCCGGCGATTGATACATAGATACTGCTGTATAAGCCAGAGAACGTTTTTCGCGCATTTCCTGGAATATCAATGATTTCATCCCTTGTCCGAAATAAGTGTTATACAAACGGATTGTCGGAATGAGTTCTTCATTGTATTTTTGGCTTTTGTTTGTCATTAAGATCATAGACTGCGGAGTGTCGAAGTCTACGTAGTATACAATGTCTTTTTCATTGTCCTTCTGGATAAAATCCGATTCTTTCACAGATTTTAAATCCGTTCCCATTTTATGGTTCTCTTGGATCAGGTTGGTTACATCATCCAGAGGCTTGTTCCCATAAAACAAGACTTTATGTTTATAATCTTTCAGGTTACGGGTAATATTAACGAGCTCTTTGCCTGTGAGGTCATTTAGCTCTTTTTCTGATAAGATGTTCGTTGAAGGGTTATCTTTACCATACATGCCGAATGACACAAGATGAGAAAACACATTCTGCGGATTTTGCTTGGCCGTTTTGCGGTCTTTCAGAATGTCATCGATCATTTCATTTAGTGCTTCTTTGTCAGGTTCTGCATTTGCAAGAAATTCTTCAAACAACTTCATGGATTTTTCCATGGTTTCCGTCAAGCCGCTTAATTTTACATATACCTGATCGGCACCGGTACTTACGGAATAAGAGGCACCTAATTTATAAAATTCTTCACTTAGCTCTTCTGCTGTATAATCCTGGGTGCCTAAAAATTCGAGGTAATCAACGGCTAAAGGAAGCTTTTTACTTTGATTACGCCCCATTTCAAAAACATAATATAAATCAAATGTATTGTTGATGTTATTGGGCTTATACAAAATTTCCACACCGTTATCCAGCTTTTGTTTTTCAATTTCTTCTTTATAGTTTACAAATTCTGGCTTAATTGGTTTGGGCTCATTAGAGTCAATTTTTTCGAAAAACGAGGATTTCGCATCCCGGTTCATTTCGATAGGTGTGAGGCGGTTTTTTTTGATCTTTTTGATGGAAGTATCTTCTCCTACTCTTTTATAAACGGCTACATAATTGTCATCAAAATTTTCATTAGCAAATTTTACAATTTCTTCTTTTGTAATTTCTTCAAGCCGTTCAGCTTTGTTCAGTTTTTTCTGCCATGGAACACCGAGCATGAATGAATTAATATATTCCTGTGCTCTTTGATTGTTGGACTCATACTTCTCGGTTTCGCGCAATTTCAGGTCATTAACAATGGCATCCATTAGCCATTCGTCAAATTCTCCTTTTTTGATTTTTTCAATTTGTCCGAGTAACAGCTCTTTTACATCGTCCAGGTCCTGCCCTTCTTTAGGTTTTCCGGAAAGCATCAGCGTGGAGTAATCGGCCATTATCATTGGGTTCGAGCTGGCATCAATTATTTTTTGTTTTTGATTCAGGTTCAGGTCAATAAGCCCGGCTTTTCCGTTAGTCAGGATCATATCCATCATTGTTAACAGATCAGCTTGTTTTGTTCCGGCGCCTTTAAAACGGAAACCAAGCATGATCTGTTCTGCATCAGGACCATAAACTTCTTTTTTGATCGGTTCTTCAATTGGTTTTTCTTTTTCATAGTCAAAAGCAGGTACTTCTCCGGGTTCCATGTCACCAAATTTATCATTGATGATTTTTATGGCTTCGTCCGGGTTAAAGTCACCTGAAAGAGCAATAGCCATATTGTTGGGAACATAATATTTCTCATGGAACCAACGGATATTTTTCATTGAAGGATTTTTGATATCGTCCTGAGTACCAATTGTTGTTTGCGTGCCGTATGTATGATTTTGATACAGTCCTTCCAAAAGGGCGGTAAACACTTTACGGCTGTCATTGGTCATGGTCATGTTCTTTTCTTCGTAAATGGTTTCCAACTCGGTGTGGAAGCCACGCAGAACAATGTTTTTAAAACGGTCTGCTTCTACTGTGAAGAAGTTTTCCAGTTGGTTCTTCGGGATTTCATTAATATAAACAGTTTGTTCCAGAGAAGTATAAGCATTTGTGCCTTTAGCTCCTAAAGTAGACAAGATTTTGTCATATTCATTCGGGATTGCATATTTGGATGCTTCATACGATATACTGTCGATCTCTGCGTAAATCTTTTCCCGTTTTTCTTCATCTTCTGTTTTCCGGTAGACTTCAAATAGATCAGCGACCTTGTCTATTAATGGTTTCTCTTTTTCAAAATTTGCTGTCCCGAAGTGTGATGTTCCTTTGAACATCATGTGTTCAAAATAGTGGGCTAACCCGGTTGTCTCCGGTGGGTCATTTTTACTACCGGCTTTAACACCAATGTATGTCTGAATTTTTGGTTTGTCTTTGAAAACAGTCATGTAAACTTTCAGACCATTGTCCAATGTATAAAGTCGTGTATTCAGTGGATCGTCCTCGAAGGTTTTGTAATCAAAATTTTCTTTTTGGCCTTCCTGTTTGTCCTCTGATTGTACGGACTCCTGAGCAATTGCTTGACCTGCGAGCAGGAATACTAGCAGGGTGCTCATTAATAATGATTTCAATTGTGTTTGTAATTTCATTTTTTTGTTTTTCATTTTTATTCATAATCAAGATCAAGCGTTTGTTTGAAGTTTTCAAATTCAGCATTGATCTGTGTTATTCTTTCATATTTTTCTTTTGATGTAAACACTTTGTTCTCCGCTTTGTCAACTTGCAGGTCTACTTCAATTTTGATAAAAGCATTGTTAAGTTTGTTTCTGAGAAAACGCTGCAAATCTAAAATATAATCCTGGCCGGTGTATAATTTATTGGTTAATTTAAACTGAATAGTTACATCATCTATCAACTCCGGATTGCTGTTTTCAAGGTCTGTTACAAAAGAGGGTTTTTGTTCTTTTTCCTGTGTAGCATAGGCTTTTATAGCTTTTTTCAGGTCATCAAAATTGACTTTTGTTACAGGCCCTGATGGTGTTTCTTCAGTATCTTCCGTATTTTTTGTTTCGTTTTCTTCCGTTATTTCTTCTTTAAGCGAAACAGTTGTAAGCTTTCTTTTGTTTTTGTTAAGCTTTACCGTGTTGGTTTGTTGACTTTCTGGTTGTTGTTTTTCCGACTGTTGAGATTCATATTGGCTTGCATGAGTTTTGTTGTGTTCTTCTGTGGCATTAGGTTCAGTATGTGGTGTTTTAGTTGATTTTGTTTCGTTTGGTTTCGGATTTGTTGGTTTTAGACCTGCGGTTTCGCTTTGTTTGTTAATAATTGAAGTTTTTTTTTCTGTTTCGTTAGTATCGGCTAATGAACAAATTTGCATCAGTCCTAGTTCAATTTGCAAACGTTTATTGTTGGCATTTCTGTAATTCAGGTCTGTTTTGTTTACAACATCCAGCATAGATAGAAGCGTGTTTATGCTGAATTTATTGCTGTACTCCAGATATTTTTTGCGTATTTCAGCTCCTACCTCCAATAGTTTCACTGTATTTTCATCACGGCAGACCAGCAAATTCCTCAGATGGTTACCTAAGCCGCTGGCAAATTGTTGACCGGCAAACCCTTTGATAGTGATTTCCTCATAAAGCAACAAACTGTTGTGGATATCAGCATTTAAGAAGTGGTCGGTCAGACGGAAATAATAGTCATAATCCAGAATGTTAAGGTTTTCTATGACGTGTTCATATGTAATGTTGCCACCGGCGTAGTTAACAACCTGGTCGAAAATTGAAAGGGCATCCCGTAAAGCACCGTCCGCTTTTTGGGCGATCATCTGCAGGGCTTCGGGCTCTGCGCTTATATCTTCGTTTTGAGCAACAATCATAAGCTGCTCTTTAATCTGATCCACGGGAATGCGATGAAAATCATACGACTGACAGCGAGAAAGTATGGTTGGTATAATTTTGTGTTTTTCTGTTGTGGCCAGAATAAATTTGGCGTAGGGCGGAGGTTCTTCCAGTGTTTTTAAAAAAGCATTAAAAGCTGCTGTAGAAAGCATGTGTACCTCATCAATGATATACACTTTGTAGTTTCCTGCCTGCGGGGGCACTCTGACCTGCTCCACAAGGCTACGGATGTCCTCAACAGAGTTGTTCGAGGCAGCGTCCAGTTCATGTACATTAAAAGAAGCCGATTGGTTAAAAGTTTTGCAGGATTCGCATTCATTGCAGGGTTCGGTATCCTCCGTGATGTTGGTACAGTTTAAGGTTTTGGCTAATAGCCGTGCTACAGTAGTTTTTCCGACTCCACGGGGCCCACTAAATAAAAATGCTTGTGCCAAATGATTATTACGAATTGCATTTTTTAAAGTATTCGTAATATTTTGCTGACCTACGACCTTATCAAAACGGTCGGGCCGGTATTTACGTGCTGATACTATGAAGTTTTCCATGAGTTTAGACTTCTCGCTTTTCAAGCATCAAAAGTATAAAAAGTTTTTTGTGAAATCAAAATTGTTTTTCTTTAATCTGTTAAGGGTTGTTAAGTTTTTGCTGAGCTGTAACTTTTTCTAGTATCGAATCCTGTTTAAGAAGACAATTTAATAGGGAAGTATGTTTGGTATTAAAAAATATAATATTATCTTTGCAGACCGATTTTTAGAATAAAAAAGTATAAACTTTAAACAAAGAGAACAATGACGAATCGTTATGAGACCGTTTTCATTATGACTCCCGTTTTGTCTGATGAACAGATGAAGGAAACGGTACAAAAACACAAAAAGTTCATGGAAGATGCAGGTGTGAAAATTTTCCATGAAGAAAGCTGGGGTTTGCGTAAGCTTGCCTATCCTATTCAAAAGAAAAGTACCGGATTTTATTACCTCATTGAATTTGAGCCTGAAAATTCTCAGGTTATCAAAGACATGGAGTTGAATTTAAAGCGTGATGAGCGCATAATCCGATTCTTAACCGTGCGAATGGATAAGCATGCAGTGACATTCAACGAAAATAAACGTGCAAAGAAGAAAAAACAAGCTGCACAAAATCAAGCTAACGCGTAATCAACGAAAACAAAAGAAGTATGGCACAAGGAAATTCAGATGTTCGGTATCTTACCCCAATCAACATCGACACCAAAAAGAAAAAATATTGCTGGTTTAAAAAGAACCGCATCCGTTATATCGATTATAAAGATGCAAACTTTTTGATGAAGTTTGTTAATGAGCAAGGCAAGATTTTGCCCCGCCGGATTACCGGAACTTCATTGAAATATCAGCGCAAAATAGCTCAGGCCGTCAAAAGAGCAAGACACATTGCTTTGATGCCTTATGTAGGAGATATGTTAAAATAAAGGAGGATTAAACTATGGAAGTTATTTTAAAGAAAGATATGTCAAACCTGGGCTATGAAAATGATATCGTTAATGTGAAAAACGGTTATGCCCGGAATTATTTGTTACCTAAAGGATTAGCCGTTGTAGCTACGGAGTCCGCCAAGAAAGTGCAGCAGGAAACACTTAGGCAAAAAGCCCATAAAGAAGAAAAACTGAAAAAGGATGCCGAGGACCTGGCAAAAGCCCTGGAAGAAAAGAAAGTGAAAATTGGTGCAAAAGCCGGTTCAACAGGCAAGATTTTCGGGTCTGTTAATGCGATGCAAATTGCTGATGCGATCAAAGAACAATTAGGATATGAAGTTGATCGTAAAAAGATTTCCATTGATGGCGATTCTGTGAAAAACGTCGGGGAATATACTGCCAAATTGAAACTTCACAAAGAAGTGACGGTGGATATTAATTTTGAAGTTTACGCCGAATAAATTAAGGCTGAAAAATATTTTCTAATCAGGCTGTAATATAATTGAAAATCACAGGATTTTTGATGATTATTACAGCCTTTTTTTATATTTACATCATGATTAGTCAGGCAGAAATAAAAAAAATCCGTTCTCTCCACAAAAATAAAGGACGCTCACAGCATCAGTGGTTTATCATTGAAGGTGTCCGTGCGGTAGAAGATGTATTGCATTCATCGCTCGAGGTGCTTGTTGTTTTTGTTGTAAAAGAAGGGGCTTCCTTAACCCCGGGTTATAAATCTTTCCGTGAGATATCTGAGAAAGAGATGAAATCTATTTCAGCATTAAATTCCCCACCCGGAATTCTGGCTGTAGTGAAAATTCCAAACCCCGGCAAAATCAATCCGGGACAGAGTCTGATCTTGTTAGACGGAATAAAAGACCCGGGAAATATGGGAACCATCATACGTACGGCTCACTGGTTTGGGGTGCAACAGATTGTTTGTTCTACGGATAGTGTTGACATTTACAATCCTAAGGTTGTTCAGGCAACTATGGGCTCTATTGGATACGTGAATATGTTTACTGACGAACTTTCCGATGTGTTGGACAAATACAGGAAGGAATATAGTTTTGCCGGTTTAATGATGGAAGGAAGCCAATTAAATGATGTTGAATTTCCAAAAGACTCAGGAATAGCATTGATTGTTGGAAGTGAAGCTTTCGGGATACGGGAAGAGGTGGAAAAGCGACTGGATGTTTCTGTTACTATTCCTCCATTCCATTCTAAAAATAAGCCTGAGTCTTTAAATGCTTCAATTGCAGCATCAATAGCGATTTATCACATCTATGGTTCATAGTAAATCTAAATTTGAAAAAAGAACAACATTCTGTTTACAATAGTTGTTTATCAATTAACAAAATGTAAGTAATTATGATAAAAGTAATCTTATTAGCGATAATTTTAATTGGGATAGCCATAGCAGGGATTGCTGTGAAAATGTTTTTCAAAAAGGATTACGTCTTTGAGAAAAAATGTAGTACAGTAGATCCTCGCACTGGCGAACGAATTAACAGCTGTGGATGTGGAGGATCCGGAGCATGTGATAATGCAGATGATCCGGTAGATCAGAGCCATAAGATAAACATAAAACCGCTAAATACCGCAAAATAAAGTTTGTTTAAAAACTTATGTTTGCTCAGGATTTATTATTCTTTGGAAGAATCTGGCTTTGACAGTGTCACAGTTTTTTAATGTAACATTCTGAAACTATAAACTAGTAACGTTAAAAGACAGGGAATAGGTAATCTTATTCCCTGTCTTTATTTTTAACGTATTCTTTGAAATCCGGAGATGAAGCTGTTTGGAATTTTCCGTCTTCATCAGCATAAATAAGCATAACCTCCAGGTTTAATCCGGGATTTTGTTTAACAAATTCCAGCGTCTTGTCTTTACCCATTACCATGAAAGCTGTGGCAAAGGCGTCAGCTCTGCCGCACAGGTCTGTAATAACAGTAGCACTAAGAAGATTATGTTCTACAGGATCTCCTGTTTTTGGGTTTATTGTGTGTGAATATTTTGTCCCGTCTTTTTCATAATATTGGCGATAATTACCGGAAGTGGCTACAGCCATATCTTCAATTTCCAGAATCGTATGAACCTGGCGATTGTCATCTTTTTCGTTTGCAGGTTTCTCTATACCTACTGTCCATTTTTCTCCTCCCGGTTTTTGACCGTGAGTTTTTACCTCTCCGCCAATATCCACCAAATATGAGTCAAGGCCTTTAGATTTCAGGTAATCACCAATCAAATCAACTGAAAACCCTTTGGCAATAGCATTAAAGTTAATTTTTAGTTGCGGGTTTTTCTTGTGGACACGTTGCCCGTCAATTATGATGTCCTGGTAGCCGATAAGTTGTTTTAGACTATCCAGATGCGTAGAATCTAAATTTCGTTCTTTTTCCGTGCCAAACCCCCAGGCATCTACTAAAGGTGCTACCGTTGGATCGAAAGCCCCATTTGTTAACCTGGCTATTTTTAGCGATAACTTCAAATTTTGAAGAAATATGGAGTCCGGGCTGAAAGAGTTGTGATTTCTGTTAAAGCGATTTATAACAGAATTTTCTTCATAGGTTGAAACAGATTGATTATAAGTGTCTAAAATGGAGTCTATTTCTTGTTTTAAATTTTCTCCCGAAGCACTATAATAGCTAATATAATAGTAGGTTCCCTGTGCTGTTCCATTAATTTCTGTTCGTTTTTCCTGGCAACTCCACACGGAAGTGGCTAACAATAAAAAAATAATGACTTTTTGCATGTGATATAATTTTTGTCAAAAATAGCAAATACCACGATTCATACTTGTTATCTCAAAGAAAAATATATTACAGAAGGTGAATTATGGATTTATAAAACATAGGAAAGAGGTTATATGGTTAAGCTTGAGCATTATATTTTCAAGCGGGTTAGCTTACACAATAATAAAAAGGAATCTCCAGATTTTTTTAAATTTCATTTCTAAAATATAATCAAATGAATTTAAAAAAACATTATTTTTGTCGCAACAGATGTAAGTTTTGTTTTATGCAATACGATTTAAAAATATTTGCTTTACGTCTTTATCTCAATATCAAAAAAAGAGATGAATTCCTATTTATGGGTTGATTTATAATTAGCCTACCCTCCGATTATTTATTACAAAGAATTTTATTTATAAATTTTAAATTATTGTGTTATGGAATTACCATTCGCAGAATCATATAAAATTAAGATGGTGGAAACCATCAGAAAAAGCACACGCAAAGAGCGTGAGCAGTGGATTAAAGAAGCAAAGTATAATTTGTTTAACTTGAAAAGTGACCAGGTATTTATTGATTTGCTCACTGACTCCGGAACAGGAGCTATGAGTGATAAGCAGTGGTCGGAGATGATGCTGGGTGACGAAAGTTATGCCGGAGCCTCATCTTATTACAAGCTGAAGGATACGATTAAAGAATTGTTGGGATTTGAATATTTCCTGCCTACACATCAGGGACGGGCAGCTGAGAATGTTTTATTTTCCAGTTTAGTGAAAGAAGGAGACCTGGTTCCCGGAAATTCGCATTTTGATACAACAAAAGGTCATATTGAATTCCGCAAAGCTACTGCGATTGATTGCACCATTGATGAAGCTTTTGACACTCAAAAGCTGCACCCGTTCAAAGGAAATATTGACTTAAACAAATTGGAAGAAGTATTAAAGAACAATCCGAAAGAGAAAATTCCTTTTGTTATTGTTACCGTTACATGTAACAGCTCCGGAGGACAGCCTGTTTCCATGCAGAACATGAAAGAGGTTAAGGCGCTGGCCGAACATTATGATATACCTGTTGTGTATGACTCTGCCCGGTTTGCCGAAAATGCATATTTTATCAAAGAGCGGGAAGAGGGCTATAATGATAAGACAATCAAGCAGATTGTTAAAGAGATGTTTTCTTTTGCTGATGCAATGACGATGAGTTCCAAAAAAGACGCGATTGTCAATATGGGTGGCTTTATTGCTATGCGTAGCGAAGAATGGTTTCGTAATGCCAGTGTTTACAATATCATGTTTGAAGGGTTTGTGACTTACGGGGGTATGTCCGGACGAGATATGAATGCTGTAGCTGCAGGGTTGCGAGAAGGAACGGAATATGATTACCTGAATACACGTATCCGCCAGGTTGCCTATCTTGGTGAAAAGTTAAGCGAATATGGTGTTCCGGTTCAAAAGCCCTTTGGCGGACATGCTATTTTTGTGGATGCCAAACGTTTTCTTCCGAATCTCCCTAAAGAACAATACATTGCACAGACACTCGCTATTGAGCTTTATCTGGAAGCAGGAGTTCGAGGAGTGGAAATCGGAACATTATTAGCTGACCGGGACCCGAAATCAAGAGAAAACCGTTATCCGGAACTTGAATTGCTCCGATTGGCCATCCCCAGAAGAGTTTATACAAACAATCATATGGATGTGATTGCTGCCGCTTTGAAAAATGTTTATGATCGTCGTGAAGAGATTACTAAAGGCTTAAAGATTGTACGCGAAGCGCCCATTATGAGACATTTTACTGTTGAAATGGAACATTTATAAGATATATTATCATTTTAGTCAGTAAAGGCTGCCAAATTTTGGCGGCCTTTTTT
>JBNJGZ010000057.1:0-13146 GCA_051748065.1 Bacteroidota bacterium | reverse complement strand
GTTTCATATGTTTAAAATTTTGTTCTGTGTTCTCCCGATTTCGTAACCTCATCGGGATTAATTCGACTTACATCTTTCGGTTCTCCGCCTACCGGCGGATTCCGAAAGATGAGTCTCATTGAATGTGTTCGTTGTTCGTCCGCTAATTGCGCTAATTACACACCAATTAACGCGGATTGAGTATATTCTTATTCGCAAATGCAATTCATAATTCGTAATTCATAATTGAAGATACGCTTCAACGCATCATCGCATCAACGCCTTCTCGCTCTTCGCGTTTAATCATTCACCTGTGTGTCGAAAAAATTTTCGCCATGGAGGTTTTATATGATTAAATTTTATTATGAACAAAGTTAGCTTATTTGATTGGAATAAACGAAAAAAACCCGGATTTTTTCGAATCCGGGTTATGGTATTTTTGCTAATCGTAGTAATAAATAATTATTAACTTTCTTTATTACGACGTTCGTAATGTTTTTTATAACGGTTTTTAAATTTATCAACACGTCCGGCACTGTCAACAAGTTTCATCTTACCGGTATAAAATGGATGGGATGTATTTGATATTTCTACTTTTACAAGCGGATATTCATTACCATCTTCCCATTCGATTTTCTCATCTGTTTTAATTGTAGATTTGGTTAAAAATGCATATTCGTTGGATACATCTTTAAATACTACAAACCTGTAATCTTGTGGGTGAATCTTTTCTTTCATTGTCTTATCCCTTTAAGTTTTGGAGTGCAAAAGTAGTATGTTTTTACTAAAAACCAAAGAAAAAATATACTTTTTTATGAATTTATTTTGTTAAACGTATCAATGATATCCGGATCGTTGAACGAAGGCTTCAGTGCATTTCCCGGTTCAATCGTTTTTATATTGTCTTGTGCATGAATAGATATTACGTGTGAGAGTTTGTTTTTGTCTCTGCTTATCAGTTGACTGAGTTGTTTTTCGTTGTTGTAGCGTTCCGTGTGAATAACTGCTATCCGCGACTCTAAATTAATATCGTCTTTAAATATGACATATCCATTATCTGTGTTATCCATGTTATTAATTAGATAAATGGATTTGTTATATTCGAAATTGTTAAAATAGGGTGTATGATATTTCATTTCCTTTTCAAATGGCTCGAACGGTTCATCAAGCATTTCAACCGGAAAATTTTGAGGCAGATACAGCTTATAAACATTTTCAGATGTTTTGCCAAAGTACCGGAAAATATCATTCCCTAAAGCTTCGAGCTGATTAAGAGTTTCTTTTCCCGTGATTATAGCTGCTCCGTAGCGCGCATGACGTATTTTACCCGGATAACGGGAAAAGTATTTTTCCCATTGTGTGGTTTTATCTGGCGGAATGGTCACAATAACTCGATCAAAACCTGATAATTGGTTTTCCCTGAATGAGAGATAGTTTTTAAGATCGGGGTTAATTCTATAGAGGCTTTCTATAATTCCCGGTATGAGCTTCTCATCTTTAAACATCTGCTTGACCTGAACCTTATATCCGCTAAGTAAGGCAATAATCATATCTTTTAATCCATCCAGCGGGGCAATAGCAGGCGAAACGATGGCTATGGTTTCATTTTTAGGTTTAGCAACAAAATCTGTTCTTTCTTCTAGTTCTTTCAGCATTTGGGCATAAGCTAAAAATGCAAACCGGGTATTGTTCTCCGTAAACCAGTGATTCTCATTCCAGGCTAGTTCAATTAGAGGTTCCAGCTCCTGAGCATATTGCCTTTGATTATTGTTTAAATGAGAAAAGCGATATTCCCCGGCTGCCTGTAATAGCTTTCCTAATATTATCAGATCATTTCTTATTTGCAACATATTTATAATTGAATTACTTTTGTTTCAGCATTTGTATTAGCCGGGACAAAAGTAATAAACACTACTGGTTCTTCTTTCACCAGTGAAATATTTTTAAGGTATTAAGCGTTGGCAAATTATTAAATCCAATTAGATGATTGCAGACAAAAAAACTCTTATGTTGACCTTTTTGATGATCGTTGCCCAGGCAGGGTTTGCCTCGCAGGTTGCGATTAAAGAACAGTCTGCAAAAAAAGACTCTGTTTTTCAAGCTTGCGAAGACTCCCTGAGTAAACTCCGCAATATTTCACTTAATGCTGATGAGCAATTTATGCGGTTTAATACCAATGAGAAACTGATCGATTATTGGTTTGAAACCCTTCGCAGAGATGGTTCTGAAAAATACGAGTTCAACGACCTGGACTCTATGTACATGGTTACTTCTGAAGATAATAAGTTACGCATCGTTACCTGGCATATTTTAAATGATGATCATACCCATGACTATTTTGGGATTGTTCAGGCATATAGTGAAAGCCAGGACGAATATGTAGTTTATGAATTACAGGATAAAAGTGATCAACTAAAAAAACCGGAATATGAGATGCTTCGCAATGGCGACTGGTATGGAGCATTGTATTATGATGTTGTTCAGGTGAAAAGAAGTAAAAATTTCTTTCAGGAGCTACTGGGTAACAGTAGAACTTATTATACACTGTTGGGTTGGAACGGAAAAGATTTTAAAACGGATTTGAAACTTATTGAAGTAGCTTATTTGCAATCGAATGGTGATATCGTGATGGGACATAATTTATTTCGTACAAAAGACCATAGATTAAGGCGGATTATGTTTGAATATGCCGACAAAATTCCCATGTCGATGAAATATGAAAAGCAATATAAAATTATTGAAGAATCGGAAAAGAAAAAGAGTTCAACACGTCGCCGCACAGAACCCGAACCTCCGGATGTTTCCAACCGGAATAATGATTTTAAAGCCCAGAAAGCTGAAAAAAAGGAAGAAGAAGAAGAACCTGAATTAGTACCTCAGAAAATGATTGTCTTCCAACGATTAATATATATGCGTCCCGAGCTTGAAGGTATTCCTTCACAGCGGGTTCCTCATCCTGAGGATTATGCAGCATTTATATTTGAAGAAGGACGCTGGACTTATTATAACAATGTAGAAGCTCTTAATAAACCAAACAAAAAAGACAATTATGAGCGCACTTATGATTCGAAGCAGCTATTTTCCCCTTTAGAATGAGAAATTATAACCTGAAAATAAACTTAGCTTTTATTATTCATGCATTAAGTTAAGGTCAGATGCTATTTCGCCGGAAATGCAGGGCAGGCCCCGATAAAAAAACGGGGTAAACTTTGATCTCGAACATTCTGAATCAAGCCGACATTATGGACAGACGCTATTTAACAGGACGGATGGACTGAGTTTAATGAAATTGTGAAAAATAAATATTATCTGTGTTTTTATTATTTTAGCCTGATAAATAAGCAAATATAGCTTTTTGCTTATTTTTGTGGATAATTCAGTTTAGATGTCCGGTTTTATAGACCTCGTATTGGGAGTTCTCTTAAGACTAATCGAACTGAAGGGTTACAGGTTCTACCGAATAGCCCTTTGATCTTAATAATGGAATTAATCCGTTTTCTCCTGCTAAGTGGGCAGCTCCTACAGCTATAAAAACAGGTTTATCTGTCATCTTTAAACTTAAAGTATCAGCCCATTTTTGATTTCTTCTGGTTAACAACTGTTTTTCAAGGTTTCCATATTCCGAACTTTTAACAGAATGATACATTTGGTTTATATCTTGGTTTTTGTAAGTGTTAATTTGTTTCTGTATTTCTTTTTCAAAATCTGACTTATAAAACATATTTATTTGTTTAGTCATGGGTATGGAGTCAAACAATGCAATTTGAAAATCCATTGTTTCCAGTCCTTTTGTTTCTGTTCCCTTTTCTTTAGCAATTGCCGTTAGTTCCTTTTCATAAACTTTAGGATTTTCAAGAATTGTATTTAATATGATCCCGTATGAGGCGATAGGCTTCATTTTGGAGAGAAAGTCCAACTGAGATTGAGGTATATTGAACTCTTTAAGCATAGCAGAAAACTCTTTATATTCCTCTTCCGGCAACAATTGCTTTAATGTCTTACCTTCGGGAAGCATCATTTTATTGAGCACTTCCATTTGATCCACGCTGGCCATATCTATTTCCTGATACATGACATCAGCCTCTGCAATTTTTTCCCTTAATATATCCGGAATTGAAAAATCATCTTCAGGTAAAGCATGCATCGTCCCGAATAAATATGAAGTATGTTCTGTTTCCGGATGATTAATTTTCCAGAAAAGGGATTTTTCAAGGGTTGATTGTGACGTGGCTGAAGTCCACATACTGCTTGCTAATAGCGCGATAAGTAAAAACCGGAAAACATTCATATGATTTGGTTTAATTGTTAATTTACTGTACTTTTGAATGGTTATTTTTCAACAAATAAAGATTGCTATATTAGAGAATATCATAATTCGAATTTAACTATGAACATCATGCACAAAGTTATTGTTTTCATCCGCAAAACTAGTAACAAAGATGCATTTTAATTTGCAAAGAGCAGTAAACTAAGAAAATCAGTTTTAGCTGCTTTGTTCTGATTTTTTAATTGGTAATGGGTTATTTTGTTGATAATTAAGTGTTTGAAGGATTGGTTTTGGTAGCCTGAACCATTAATTAGAGTCTGTCTGTTAAGTCGAGTGTTTAGTTCCGAATGGTCGAGATCAAAGTTTACCCCGCATTTATCGGGGGCGTGCGAAAATTTTAAACCGCAGTATCCGCCAGCCGGCGGATTAGAGGATTTAAAATTTGAGCAACAACGCAGATATCGGACATTATGGACAAACACTAATTACCCTGGAGCATAAGAAAAAAGTAATTAACAATATAAGTGTTTGAACATTAAGAAATTTATTTGGAGGAGATATATATGGTAAGTCCTTATTTAATTGTAATCGGTTTTAGCCTTGTTGTTATTTTATCCTATTTTTTCAATTTAATTTCAAGGTATACCAATATTCCCTCTGTCTTGCTATTGATCGGAACAGGAATAGGATTGAACTTATTGGCCAAATCTGTTGGATTTGAGCTACCGGAATTAATGAGTTTAATGTCTGTTTTAGGAGTTACCGGCCTGGTTATGATCGTGCTTGAAGCTGCATTAGATCTTGAAATTCGTCGCGACAACTTGCCTATGGTTGGCAAGGCTTTTCTTTCGGCTGCAGTTATTCTTGGTGTTTCAACTGCACTAATAGCTTTGGTAATCCGCTATTTTATAGGTTCTGAGATATTTACCTCAATAATGTATGCTATTCCGCTGTCAGTGGTTAGCAGTGCTATTGTAATTCCCAGTGTAACGCACTGTCGTCCGGATAAAAAAGAGTTTTTAATTTATGAAGCTACCTTTTCTGATATCCTGGGGATTATGCTGTTTGATTTTATGCTTTTTTCTCCGGAAGGCGGACAAAGTTTGGGTGTAGCTATTTCATTAAATGTAATTATTTCTGTTGTGGCCAGTTTTGTACTTGGCTATTTGTTAATTTACCTGTTTCAACGTATTAGGTCTGAAGTAAAATTCTTTTTATTTCTTGCCATTATTGCTTTAATATTTTCCATAGGTAAATATTTTAATTATTCTGCATTACTGGCTGTATTGATCTTTGGTTTATTACTGGAAAACTATCATACATTTTTTAAAGGTAAAATCGGAAAGTTGCTGGATGAAAAACAGTTAGTGAATGTAAGGAAAGAATTCAGAACCATAACCATAGAAAGTTCATTTTTGGTACGGACATTTTTCTTTATCGTATTTGGAATGACCATAAATCTAAATCAACTGGAACAAGTAAATGTCATTTATTCAGGTTTGATCATTTTAGGGATACTCTATATGGTGCGGATAGCTAATTTGCGAATGATCTTACGAACAAATTTAATGCCTGAAATTCTTATGGCCCCGCGGGGATTAGTTTCCATTCTTTTGTTTTATAAAATCCCCGAGGAATATATTGATCCCAATTTTAAACCCGGTGTATTATTGTTTGTAATTTTAGGCAGTAACCTGCTAATGATGTTGGGCCTTATTATTAGCCAATTTAAGAAAAAACCAGCCAAAACCAATAAAGAAGATGAGTTTTTGCAAACCCATGATGTGGATAATCCATTTAAAGCCAGGGATAAATTATAATTTTTTAAGCGGCTGATGTTCTTTTCGCAATAAATCATTGATGGTCTTCACAGGATTAAAAGTGATTATGGGAACTTCTACAAATGCAGTATTCCAATTGGCCATGGCTCCATTCCATAAACCGGGAAGTTCCTGGGCTTTGATTTGTTTCCCGTCTTTTGATTTATAGGATATTATTCCCATTTTTGGATTGACAAAGTCTTTAAGGTCAAAAGGTGCTCCTTTAAAATCATACATGCTACAGACAATATCAACCGGATTAAAATGAGTGGAAGACTCTAAATAATTGCGCTGGTCTTCTTTCTTAGTATCGATCTGGGCTTTTTCTACGATCTGCAGGCTAATATTTCCATGCTCATCGCGGATGCAAAAAGGACCACCGCCGGGCTCACCCTGGTTTTTTACCATCCCGCAAACACGAATGGGTCTGTTCAGGGTATCAAAAAGAAGATCAATCTTTTCTACACGCCGAAGTTCGGAATAATCTTTATCATTAAAAATGAATCCTAACTTTTCTTCGATAAAGAGTCTGACCTCTTCAGTGTTTACTTTTTCTGGTTCATTATTTAACTGGCGCAGAAAATCAAATATCTGCTCCTGCAATTGCAACAGGTAACCGCCGAGTACTTTCTTATAAATGTATGTAGTATCCCGTAAATGGTCCGGAACAACATTGTCGATATTTTTGATAAAAACCAGATCCGCATAAATCTCATTCAGATTATCTAATAAAGCGCCATGTCCACCGGGCCGGAATAATAAAGAGCCGTCTTTATTCCGGACCGGTTGATTGTTCATATCGACGGCAATAATATCTGTGGACTCTTTCTGAGAAGAAAAATCAATATGAAAAGTTACACCAAAATGTTTTTCATATTTCGGAACCAGCTCATTAAGGGTTTCTTTGAATGCATCAAGGTGTTCCGGTGATACAGTAAAATGTAAATAGACCTGGTTGTTTTTATTACAGGCGTAATAGACGCCTTCAACCAAATGTTCTTCTAAAGAAAGACGCGTGTGTGTTTTGTAGTTGTGAAAAGGTAACAAAGCTTTTGGGTATTCTCCATAATCTAACCCTTTGTCTGTTAAAAGATAGCCTAATATCACATCATATTTGCCCTGATTATTTAGGTTTTCCAAATCGTAATTGTCTGCTTCAAGCACTTGTTTAAGCTTGTCATAAAAAGGAAACTTTTGTATGTGTTTGAAAAATTTTTGTACCTCTTTATATTTTTCTTGATTTAAAATGGTATGCTGATCATCGCTGTTTTCAGCTTCATGCATAAAAGCAAAAAGATCTTTGAACATCCTGGACGCAGCTCCGGAAGCAGGAATAAACTTCACAATTCTCTTTTCCGGTGCCTGATTGTTGTACTTTTTAACCAGCTCTTTAATCTGTGTATTGTCAAAAGTTTTAATGTGTTGAATAGGTTTTGCCGGCCCTACGATATCCAGATATGGGAAACCTTCAATGAAATTTTCTATCTGAGCCTTGAGTTTTTTCGATGTAAGTCCTTTGGATTGAACCTGCTCAATATCTTTTTGGGTTAAATTATGCATAGGCCTGTTTTTTTACTGGTTCCGGGGCGTTAAATATATAAAATTATTTTTTATCAGTCAAATTATTTCCGAATAGGATTGCGAAAAAAAACGTTTAAAAAGCATTTATTAGTTATTTTTAATTCAAAGATTATTCTTACATTTGCATCGCTCAAAAATAAAATAGAGTTCCCAAATTTAATGGCCCAGATGGCGGAATTGGTAGACGCGCTAGTTTCAGGGACTAGTGACCGCAAGGTCGTGCAGGTTCGATTCCTGTTCTGGGCACAGTTCTTTTAAAAGATATCAGAGTAGAAAATTATCAATGGTAGTTTAAATATTTACGATGTAATGTTATGTAGCTTCACTATGATGGTTGGTAACCACTATTAAAAGCATATAAATATTTGAAAATCATATACTTAAACTAATCAATGCCCAGATGGCGGAACTGGTAGACGCGCATGGTTGAGGGCCATGTTCCCGTTAAGGGAGTGCAAGTTCGATTCTTGTTCTGGGCACTATTAATTGTCAAAACCCGTGAAAAATAATTGACAAGGGCACTTTTCACAGCTTACGAAGATTGACGATGCGAATTGTAGATTTTTGATCTTCAGTTAAATTTAGCAAGAAAACGGAGCAGCTACTAAGCTGACTAAGTTATTTACAGTATTCTCTCAGGTCTTTCTGGGCTTCTCGTTTGTCGTAACCAAAGACAATTGACAGCTTCACATCTTCACAGGCTTTTTCATGCTTCCCTAATTTATGCCGGCATTCAGCGCGCAAAGCATAAGCCTCACCAATGTGTTTTTCGTCCAGTGCTTTGTTCAGGTTTTCCAATGCTTTTTCATATTGATGATCCTGAAGCTGCAGTTTGCCTAACAGATAATGTGCTGTAGGATTTTTCTCATCTTTTCGCAATGCTTTTCTGAGGTCTTGTTTGGCCATAGATTGTTTATCCATTTCCAGATATACATAAGCTCTTTGAGCATAGGCATCAGCAAAGTCGCGGTCTCTGGAAATCACTTTTGTAAATGAACGTCGAGCCCGGTTTTCATTGCCTGTATGCGCATAACAAATTCCCTTCTTATATTCCAGTTCGCTACCGCGTTGTCCGAGTTTGTTACTCAATGTTTCCAGATCTGCCAGGGCCTTTTTATGTTTTCCTAATTCCAGAAACAAATCAGCTCTTTCTTTGAATCCCTTTACACTTTTTGGATTTACATCCAACAGATTGTCTAATTCTTTTTCGGCTTTTTTAAATTTTCGTTCTTTGCGGAATATCCTTGAACGGAGAATAAACGGATCAGCTGCTTCAGGATTTTGGTCGATAGCTTTCCGGGCATCTTTTAATGCTTGCTGGTGTTTGCCCATGTTTTTTAGCAAAACAGCCCTGTTGTAATACAAGTTATAGTTCCCGCCGGCAAGCTCTTCGTTCTTGTTGTAGTTTTCTAAAGCTTTGCTCCGGTTATTTTGCAGATCATAAATTTTAGCCCGCCCAAGATAAGCCACGGCCAACTCCGGATTATGCTCCAATGCTTTGTTATAATTTTCTAATGCTTTTTCGTATTTTTCTTGATTGTGATATACTTTGCCACGGTAGTACCAGGCCGGATAAAAATCTTTTTGATTTTCTATGGCTTTACTCAGTTGCTTTATGGCTTTATCGGGTTGGTCCAGTTCAAAATAACAACGACCGGAATAATAATAGGCCTCATGAAAATATTCGTCCTTTTCAATGGCCTTTTCAAATTTATCGTTGGCTATGTCATAATTTTTTGCTTTAAAATGGGTTAAGCCTTCGTTGTATAATTTTGTAACAGATTGACCATTAGTTGATAGCGGGATAAGTAAGAAGAAAACGAAAACTGTCTGAACAAATTTCAAACAGGACAAAGAAAGGTGTTTATCCATTTTACCGTATGTTTTAAATTCCACGAAAAACTTGCAAATGATATGTTTATTTGTTTCTAGTGGACACTAATTTTTACATATCGTTTCGGGTGCAAAAATACTATTCCATGGAATTATTGGAGCCTGTTTGAAGAAAAATGTGCAACAAAACCACAAGAAAATATTAAGATGTCTGAATATAAAAAGATTATCTTGAAACTCTGGATGCTGTTTCATCATCGATTAAATCCTGATTGTCAATCAAATCTTGTAAAGTGAACGATTGAAAATATTCGACTACAATATTGTTTAGTCCTCCCCAAAATCCTTGTGCGGCACAATTACTATCGTAGCTGCATTGCACACCGTCAGCCAGACAGTCGATAACACAAATTCCCGGTTCAAAGGCATTATGGATATCCAGCAGAGTTATTTCTGAAGGATTACGGGTAAGTTTATAGCCACTCTTCTTTCCACCTATATTAACGACAAGGCCGGCTGCCTTAAGCCCGGAGATAATGTGGTCCAAATATTTTACTGAGATCCCCTGTTTTTTGGCAATTTCTTTTTGGAAAATAGGTTTGCCTTCTAAGCTATATTTACCTATTTCTTGCATGGCGCGTATTCCATAGCGTGTTTTTGTGCTAAACTTCATAACCTGCTTCTTTTAAAAATATATTTTTCCGTTAAACCGGCCGGAACATTCACCGGCAGATTGTGTTTTGTTTTTCTCTGGCATACAGTTGTTTACTAATCAAAGAAAATTTTAATCAACGATCATCTTTGTAATGAATCGACAAGCCAAAATTAATCAAAACATTGGATTTTACTTTAATAGCACCCCCTAATTTTTGAGGCGGCTCCAGATTAAAGTCAGATAACATCATTTGTTCACTACCGCTGATGAAATAGGTGTTTTTGTCTATAGTTTGGGTTGCTAAAGACAATATTGATTTTGTCGTTTCTCCGGCAAAAGTGATAGATGCGGGTATATTTAGCGTATCTTCATCTTCTTGAATTCCACGGACAAGTTGTTTTTTTGGCAATTTGATAATGATATAGGGATGTTTGCGAGCATTAAGCATCTTAAAAAATTCTTTCTGCATTAATTTATTTTGTGCTTTAAGCTTCTCAACAGGAATACGGATGGTCGAATGTGCATTTGACGGGTTGTTTTTTTGATAGCTGATAAATAACGTATAATCCCAGGGTTTCTGGTGGCGGATAACAAATTGGTTGATATTTGTTTTTACTTCTATCTGGAAATAATTTTCCGGTTGATGATGATAAAAATCAGACAATGAGTTTGCTTCCCCCGAATTGATTAGTCCGGGAATAATACTCCATAATATTAAAAAAAGCAATTTGTTCATTTGTCTGTGTTGTTATAAAATATAGATTTTGAAAAGTTTCGTGCTATAAAAACGGCAGGGTATATTTGGCCCTGCCGTCTCAAAAAATAATCAATAAGGAAATTATAAAGAAATTGCAGCTTCAAACATCAAACCGTCAAATCCTGCATTATCGCCATAGTCAGCAAAGTTTTCATATTTCTGGTCTACATATTCAAGTTTTAGCATAACATCATCTGTCATAAACCATCCGCCACCAATTTGTAATCTTTCAGCAGATTGGTCACCATCATTATTCACAACGTTGTAGCGACCTCCTGCATAAAACTCATCATTTTTCCCAAAACGGTACAATCCTTCAAAAGCAATTTGATCAAATTGATATTCTGCAGGGCTAAAGGCAGAAGTACCACTAGTTGTTTCATAGGTACCGAATACTTCCACACCTTTGTATTGTGCAAAGATGTTAGCCATATATGCATGGTTTTTGTCTGTAAAACCGGGGCCCCAGCGGCCTGAGGTATGTCCTACGGCTGGGTCTACATCATCTGGAGACCCTGTTTGCCTGTTCATTACCAGATAGTAACGGGAACCGGCGCGGTCGCCGTTATAAAGAGAACCAAAATGGTGCTGGTTGTTTAAGTAAGCCGACACGGTTGTTCTGAGTCTAAAATCATTATTCAGTTCTTTGTCAAAACCACCTTTGAAATAATATGCCAGTTCTTCATGCATGTCATAAGGAGTATAACTGTTTGTATATCCACTATAATCTACAAGCGATGGTTTTAGCGAACCGGAAGATACAGCTCCCATCAATAACCATCCGTTTTGACGGTACATGGCTTCGAAAGCCGGTGCCGTTGTGAATGCATCCATGATGTAATTGCCTACAAATGGATTGTTAATTACTTTACCATTGTCTGAACGGCGAAAGTGGGCATCACCATAATTGACTTCCATAACGCCTACTTTCAGTGTTAAGCGGTCCATGGCTCTATCTATCATGTCCGAATTTAAGAACTGAAGTTCATCCATCAGCAGATAGCCTCCTTTTACCCAAGCCTCCACATGGTGGCGGGAGGAAAGGTAGGTTACAAGGCTTAATTTGATACCGGGAGCTATATCACCATGCAAATTTAAATTGGCTGTTGGTAAATTTATTCCGGAACCAAGCGGGATTAAGCTACTGTCGGCACTATGGCTTAACGCCTGATATTGTAGTGCGAAGTCTGCTCCAACACGGACGTTGGTCTTTTCAAAATCGTCTCCGGTAAATTGTTTAGGCTCAAAGTCCTGACCGAAGGCTGTCATCGTAAACAGGATGACTGTTAATGTTGCAATTAATTGTTTCATTGGTTTAAAATTTCTAATTTGATAATCGGTTTTATTTTTTTATAATGTTTCACTCAAAGATGATTAGGATTCATAATCTTTACCTTTAAATACCACATCAAACTTGACAAGGACCTTATCATCTGTTTTGATACTGCCTAACATTGCTGTAGGCGGTTCCACATTATAATCCCTCATATTTAATGTGTAGGTGTCTTTTACTTTTAATTGATTGTCTGATTGTTTACCAGAAAATGCAAGTTCAATTTTTCTTGTTTTACCGGCTATGGTCAGATATCCTTCGATAGTCCCGGATATATCGTTTCCAGAGGTATTCAGGTTTTTAATATTAGCAAAACGAAAAGTAATGCTCGAATGATCATCAGCCTTTAGTGCTTCATGAGTCTTTTTATTCATGAGTTTTTTGTCTCCCAAAATGCTTTTTGTTTTTGCTTCAAAAAATAAACTGGAGATTTTAATGTCACTTTTCTGGGTTTTTAAAGTTACCGTACCATCAAAATTATTGACATCCATTGCCCAGTCATGCACACTTGATGTTCCACTAACTTCCATGGAACTGTTATCTGTATTTAACTGATAAGTCTGCTGAGCTAAAACTGATCCTGCTATTAAAAGCATTACCAGAATAAGATAACCAGTGATTAGTTTTTTTTGTGTTTTCATAGCTACTATGTTTTAATAAATTTTGTAATCTATAAATCCTATTGAAATGATAGGACAAATATATAAGGTTTTTGTTCACACCTCAATGACAGGAATAAAAAAAGCTTAAGAGGAATAGATTTTCTAAATAGGAAAACCTGTTACTATACAAGTTTACAGTAATATACTAATTTAAAAATAAATTACACGTTTTGTTTATTTTATAACAAGTAAAAAAACTTCACTTTGTTTTAAAAAAGATATGAAAAGGTGCAGGTATAGGATAAAATTAGCCGAATTG
>JBNJGZ010000056.1:0-13560 GCA_051748065.1 Bacteroidota bacterium | reverse complement strand
TCTGCCTGGTGGGCTTTTAACAGACTGGGAACACTCGCTGCACAACGCTGGGGTGATATGAGCAAAGATGTACGCGAAGTTTGGGATCCGATGCAGAAAAAGTTGCTTGAAAATCAGGAAAGCTTCGAAGAAAAAGCTAAACGGTTGAAAGAAGAAGGAAAAGAAGACGAACTTATCAAATATCTAACCGATTATTCCAATAAATGGGGAAATAAAGTAGTCGAAAGAGCATGGAAACTCGGAGACGAACTTTGGACAAAATACGATGAAAAGTTCTAAACTGAAATCATCTTAAGAATACAAAACAGCGATATCAATTGGTATCGCTGTTTTTTATGAAATAAGATGTATATTTTGATTTACGGAATAAATAATCCCGGATAAACATATTCAGGAAGTCAGGATCTCCTCCCCTTCCAACTCGTTTCAAAATTGACAACCCTTCGATAAATTCCGATGAGTAAGGGTTACAAAACAAAAGAGACTTATGGACAAACACTAATTACAAATATGCATTGCTTGTATTGAAGTTTTTCTATTTTTGCTTTTCTTAAAAAAGAGTGCTATGGCTAAAAAGAAAAGAACAATACCACATGCTTATGTGATCGTCTTCTCAATTATCGTTTTATCAGCTATTCTTACCTGGGTTATGCCGGGCGGAGAATTCGAAAGAACAACAAAAACCCTTGAAGACGGACATACCAAAGAAATTATAGAACCCGGCTCATATCACGAAGTGGAAAACAATCCGCAAACATGGCAAATTTTTTCTTCCATGTTCAAAGGATTTGTGAAGCAATCCAATATTATCATATTTATTTTAATGATCGGTGGTGCTTTTTGGATCATGAATGAAAGCCGCGCTATAGATGTAGGGATATTATCCTTTCTCAAAAAATCCCGAAAACTGGAGCGATTTAAATTGTTTCGAGTTCTGGGTGTGGATAATTTTATCATCACGCTTATCATGCTAATGTTCAGTATCTTTGGTGCTGTATTTGGCATGAGTGAAGAAACAATAGCATTTATAATCATTGTGGTTCCGTTAGCTATAAGCATGGGTTATGATTCCATTGTTGGAGTGGCTATGGTTTTTGTTGCTGCTGGCTTAGGTTTTGCCGGAGCTGTGCTAAACCCCTTCACCATTGGAATAGCTCAGGGACTTTCAGACATCCCTCTATTCTCAGGCTTTGAATATCGATTGTTTGCCTGGGTTGTAATTAATATTATAGGGATTACCTATGTATTGATGTATGCCAAAAAGGTAAAAAAGAATCCGAAGTCTTCTTTGGTTTATCAGGAAGATGAATACTGGCGCAAACGTGAGGCCGAGTCAGGCTCCATGAACATTCAATATTACAAAAATAAATCCTCCTGGATAACTTTTATTTTTGTTTTGGGCGTATTAGTCGTCTCGTCTTTTCTTTTGCCAACTACTGAGATGACCATTGGGAAATCGGCCAGTGTTATGCCGGTAATCCCTGTTGCAACAGTGTTTTTTGCTATACTTGGATTTATCACCTTACGCAAGTCGGTTCATTTCTTTATTTTAAACCTGCTCATATTTACGATTGTCTTTCTTATTGTTGGCGTAATGGGTTACGATTGGTATGTAACCGAAATTGCCACTTTATTTTTTGGAATGGGAATTTTAGCCGGCGTAGCCATGAATGCATCACCCAATAAGATAACCAAATTATTTTTAGACGGAACCAAAGATATTTTACCCGCCGGTTTAATTGTAGGCCTGGCAGGAGGTATTATAGTTATTCTTCAGGACGGCAATATTATAGACTCTATTTTATATCACCTGTCCCGTTCTATGAATGAGATGGGGCGTGTTGCATCAATAGGAATAATGTATGTTATTCAAACCATAATCAATATTATCATTCCTTCCGGTTCCGCCAAGGCCGCTCTGACAATGCCTATTATGGCACCCTTTTCTGATTTGATCGGGATATCGAGGCAGTCTACTGTTATGGCATTTCAATTCGGAGATGGTTTCACCAATATGATCACGCCTACTTCCGGTGTGTTGCTGGGCGTGTTAGGCGCAGCTAAAATTCCTTATGAGAAATGGGTGCGTTGGATAGCCCCATTCATGGCCATTTTGATTGTCCTCGGGTTTTTACTGCTAATTCCGACTGTATTGATGGACCTAAACGGATTTTAATCTAATTAGTGTTTGTCCATAATGTCCGATATCTGCATTGTTGCTCAAATTTTAAATCCTCATCCCGACAAAATTGTCAGGACTGCGGTTTAAATTCTTTTTTTACAACGTTAATTATTTCTAAAGGTGTTCCTTGCAAGTATGGGGTCAAGCTAAGAGCTCGATTCGTTCGCTTCGCAAGCCCCAGCTGGCTTTGAACTCGAACATTCTGAATCAAACACTCGACATTATAGACAGACTCTAATTGAAAACGAAGCAGGAAAAAAAAGAAAGCTGCAAGCACGTGGATAGAAAAAGTGAAGAAGGAAAACAAACCCAAAACCCACTGAGAAGAATTCGCTTGCAGCTTAAAACTTTAAACCATTAATTATTATCTTTGTGTCTAATGAAACAAGGAATAAGCAAAAAAGTTCATTAAAAACAATAAGGTAATTCATTTACCTTTTAGGCTTGCTATATAGCATTAAATTGGCTCAGGATAAAAAAAAGGTGCACTCAAATTTGTGCACCTTTTTTTTATTGTTGATGAATGAAAAACCTAATTCATCTCTATTATTTTGAAAAGTTCATCTAACTTAGGAGTCAGAATAATTTCCGTGCGTCTGTTCTTCGATCGCCCTTCGCTGGTTTCGTTAGTAGCTATGGGAACATACTTACTTCTGCCGGCTGCAATTAATCTTTCCTCGTCAATATTCTGATCTTTAATCAACTCACGTACTACTGTGGTTGCACGCTTCACACTTAAGTCCCAATTATCTTTTAGTTGACCTTTTCCGCTATAGGGAACACTATCGGTATGCCCTTCAACCATAACATTAATGTCTTCATTTTTTGCTAATAAACTTCCAAGTTCATTCAGGGCATCTCTTCCCTGATCACTGATATTATAACTCCCGGAAGCAAACAATAGTTTTTCATCCATAGAAACATAAACCTTTCCGTTCCTTTCTTCAATGCTTAGACCTTCTCCTTCAAATCCACGCAATGCTGAATTTACCTTATTTTTCAATGCCGTGACAACGGAATCTTTTCGTTCCAGTATATTCTGTAATTCATTTAGCCTTTTTTGTTTTTCCTGCATAGATTTTTGGGAAACTGATAACTCCTGGCTCATCTCTTTCAGATTCTCTTCTTTCTCTTTAATCTGTTTCTCCAGCCTTTTCAGACTATCGCGTTGCTTAATAATATCTTCCTGTGTTTCCTGAAGATCAGCTAAAATTCGTGCCGATTCTTCCTTACTATTCGACAGCTCCTCCTCCCGGTTTTTCTTCAACTGTTCATAAGACGTATACAGTTCATTATAGTTCTGCTTAAGACGATTTTTGGTTGTAGACAAAACAGCAGTGTCTTGCTGCAAACTTTCTATTCGTTTCTTGTAGTTCTCTAATTCAGATTTTGTTTCCTGAAGAGATGTAGTCATTTCTTCATTTTCACCCATGAGTTGCTTATTCTGTTCTTTACACTCCTCATGTTTATCTACAATATCCTGATATTTCCGCTGTGGAACACAACCTGCAGCAAGAAAAAGCCCAAGAACACTCAGGATAAATAAGTTTCTGTATTTCATTTTGATAATCATATTGTTAACTTTTTTTGATGATAAGAATTGGAGGAAATTAATTATATCGTTTTGTTTTATTTTTTATGATACGGGTTCGTTGTTTATGGTTCTTTTTTCCTATATAATATATTCCCTCAAAGTTACATCAATTTATGTGTAACACGTAATAAATTTGAAAAAATAACCAACATTTAATTGTTAAAAATCAATTTCAATCAATACAGGGCAATGATCCGAGTGTTTGGCTTCAGGTAAAATGACCGCGCGATTTAATTTATCTTTCAAATGTTCTGCTACCATGTGATAATCAATGCGCCATCCCTTGTTCTTCGCTCTGGCATTAGCGCGGTAACTCCACCAGGTATATTGATGTGGTTGTTGGTTGAAAATCCGGAAAGCATCGGAAAACCCTGAAGATACAAATCCATCCAGCCACTCTCTTTCTTCCGGCAAAAAACCGGAAACTTTAGCATTGCGCACCGGATCATGAATATCTATTGGTTTATGACAGATATTATAATCTCCCGATATAACCAAATCCGGACGTTCTTTCTTCAAATCATCAATATACTTTTGAAAATCATCCAGCCATTCAAATTTAAACTGCAAGCGGTCATCATTGGTTCCGGAGGGGTGATACACGCTAATTACAGACATTGGACCGTAATCCGCGCGAATAAAGCGTCCTTCCCGGTCGTATTTATCTATGCCCATTCCCTTATGCACCTTATCCGGTTTTTCTTTACTCAGTATACCAACACCACTGTAACCCTTCTTTTCAGCAGAAAACCAGTAATGATGGTAGCCTAAACGCTCAAATTCTTCGATGGGAATTTGACTTTCAACGGCTTTAGTTTCCTGAAACAATACAATATCCGGGTTGGAATTTTCCAGCCAATCCACAAAACCTTTGCGAATAGCTGCTCGTATTCCGTTTACGTTGTAGGTGATTATGCGGGGCATAAGCTTAAATTTTTATAATCTTTTTTCTTACTCTCTGACCTTTCTTTGTTACAACTTCCAAAATATACGCTCCCTTTGATAGTGATGACACATTGATTTCGGCTCGATTTCCTGTTACTTCGCGGTCTGTCACCATCTCTCCCATCATAGAATACAGCGTAACGTTTTTAACCTGCCCTTGTTCGTAGTTAACATAAACCTGGTCTTTTACCGGATTTCTTACTGTGATATTCACTGACTGTTGTTGCTCTTCAACACCAACCATCTGATCTACAACCAGATTCATTTGAATGGGTAAATGGTCTGACATCGTATAAAGTGCATCTAAAACATTAGCCGGCACACTATTGTTTGATCCGTAATTGATGGCATCGTTAAAATGCTGTCCGTCATTACCCATAGCTTGATAGCTGTTGGCTACATACTGGTAATGGTCTGCATTGTTTTTAATGTCTTCGGAAATCATTATAAAATCAAACCGGTCATCCAGCCCGCCGCCAGATGCACATCCATTTGAACTATAATGTGTTGACTGGGTATGTACATTTGCATAGGAGGCAGTATTATTCCAGTCTCCCGGCGTATCTATCGGGTCGTAAAATTTATAATCCGGATTGCTGTAATTGATCACATTTTGATAAGCTTGCTCGGAAGACCGTTTAAGGTTCAGGTCCCCCAAAAGCAGGAAATTTCCTTTATCCATATTATTTTCAATATAATTCATCATAGTAGCCGTCATGCTGGCTCTCAGCTGTTGGTCGGAGGCACTGCTGCCTGCTTTCAGGTGAGTTACAAGACAAGTTAAAAAGGCCGTATCCTGCGTTGTAGCTAAATCCTTGTCTTTATAAAACAATTTATAAATATCAATATCACGAATGCTTGTGGAGATCACATCCTGTTCCGCCAGACCAAAAAGACGCGAGTCAAAATATATCATATTATCAATAGATCCGCCGGAGGCATTTACAACATCGGCCATTTCATAATAGTTCCGCCCCTGTATATTCAAAACAGTAGTTAAAACACGCTCCTGGGCAAAATTACTGCTTCCTATTTCATTGACCGTAAATATGTGAGGTTCTGTGTAATCAATGATTTCCTGCAACGCATTATCTTTGTCCTGAATATTATTATTCTGATTCGTGCAATAGGAAGTAGTATTTCCATAGTTTAATACATTATAGTGCATTACCTTTATCGTATCTTGCTGTCCATAAAAGGTTAATGGAAAAAATAAAAGCAACAATATCAAATTTTTCATTTTATCTGTTTTTGAGAGTACATTTTTTTTTACACTTCTGACAAAACATCTGAAGTACTATCAAATGTTTTTCAATCACTTCTTTTCTCATATAAAAAACCATCAGCAAATTCAATCGTGCTGATGGTTGTATATATTTTATTATTTAAATTTAGATTATAAACAATTCTCTCTGATTAGGAAAGCGCCTGATTTACCTGTGACGAGATCTCAATTACTTTTTCATACTCTTCCGGTGTAAGATCATTATAGAAAAAGTGCACAGGGTTCACGGGTTTACCTTCTTTTCTTACTTCATAGTGCAAGTGCGGCCCTGTTGATACGCCGGTATTTCCGACATACCCTATAATTTCACCACGTTTCACCTTATGCCATGGTTTAACGATTACTTTGCTCATGTGAGCATATAACGTTTGATATCCATATCCATGGTCAATCACAACATACTCACCATAGCCGCTCATACTTTTTTTGGGTTTAACAACTTTTCCATTACCGGTAGCATAGATCGGTGTTCCGGGCGGGGCTGTAAAGTCCATGCCATCGTGCATCCGCAAGTTTTTATATACCGGATGAATACGATAGCCAAAACCTGAAGCGATGCGTTTTAAATTTTTGTTATTGATTGGTTGAATAGCCGGAATATGCTGCAACATCTTATCTTTATTACGTGCCATTTCAATGACATCATCAAAAGACTTGGACTGCACATACAATCTGCGCGAAAGCTTATCCACTCTTTTCGCTGTCTCCGTCAGCAGTTCCGTATTTTCATAGCCTTGCAATTCCTTATACCGATCCGCTCCACCATAGCCGGCTTTTCTTTCTTGATCCGGGATGGGGTCAGCTTCAAAAATGACACGATAAATATCATCATCTCTGTCTTCCAGATCAGCCAAAACCTCTTCCAGTTGATCGAGTTGTTCATTCATCATTTTATATTGAAGTTTCGTATGCGCCAGCTCTCGCTCAAGCATACGCTCCCTTGGGGAAGGAAACAACATAAAAACAATGACCAAAGCAAGTGTAGCAAAAGCAATACCCGTCAGGGCATGCCAGCCAAACTTCTTCATTCTGTCCCGCCAGGTAACTTTTACCTCCTCAAATTTGAGTGAATTGGGATTTAATCTGTACTTTTTACTTGCCATATTGTTTAATCACAAATTTTGTAAATTGGGCGCAAAGTTAATTAAATAAACTAATTTTGCAAGTTGTCTTTTGTTAAAGAATGTCAAAACCCTTTAATGATCAGACAAATTCATTAATATAACAACAATAAATCAAAGATATTTTATGCAGGCAAAAGAAATCAGACAACGCTTTTTTGACTTTTTTCGCTCTAAAGACCATAAAATTTGGCCTTCCGCACCTATGGTAATCAAAAACGATCCTTCGTTAATGTTTACCAACGCCGGGATGAATCAGTTTAAAGATATCTTTTTAGACAATAAAGAACCTGAATATCCGCGCATAGCAGACACTCAAAAATGCTTACGCGTTAGCGGAAAACATAATGACCTGGAGCAGGTAGGGCACGACACCTATCATCATACAATGTTTGAAATGCTGGGAAACTGGTCTTTTGGCGATTATTTTAAAAATGAAGCTATCGCATGGGCCTGGGAACTTCTGACAAAAGAATATAAAATACCGGAGAACTCATTATATGTAACGGTTTTTGAAGGTGATGAAAAAGATAACACCGACGTTGATCAGGAGGCTTTTGATCTCTGGAAGAAACATGTTCCGGATGAATCGCATATATTGTACGGTGATAAAAAAGACAATTTCTGGGAGATGGGTGATACCGGACCATGTGGCCCTTGCTCGGAAATACACATTGATCTGCGCCCTGATGAGGAAAAAGAAAAAACACCCGGCAAAGACCTGGTCAATAAGGATCATCCTTTAGTTGTCGAAATATGGAATCTGGTTTTTATCCAATACAACAGAAAAGCAGATGGCAGCCTGGAAAACCTTCCCAATAAACATATTGATACGGGCATGGGATTTGAACGTCTGGTTATGGCTTTACAAAACAAAACATCAAACTACGATACCGATGTTTTTCAGCCTTTAATTCAGGGAATAGCGCAAAAGGCCGGGAAAAAGTATGGAGAAAACGAGAAATCAGATGTTGCCCTACGTGTGGTCGCCGATCATATCCGGGCCATATCTTTTGCCATTGCCGACGGACAGCTACCCTCCAATGTGAAGGCCGGTTATGTTATCCGCCGGATTTTACGCCGGGCAGTACGTTACGGTTATACTTTCCTTGGGTTCCGGCAAGCTTTTATGCACGAATTTGTCCCCATTTTAGTGGAACAAATGAAAGATGTATTTCCCGAAATCGAAAGTCAGCATACGCTGATCACAAAAGTTATGAAGGAAGAAGAAGAGTCCTTCCTGCGCACACTGGATACCGGCATTCTGATGCTGAATAAACTGATGAATGCTGCCGAAAAAGCTAACCAGGATACAATCAGCGGAAAAGATGTTTTTGTCCTTTACGATACTTATGGTTTCCCCTTTGATTTGACACGACTGATCCTTTCTGAAAATAATTTTTCTGTCAATGAAAAAGAGTTTTATAAAGAACTGGAAAAACAAAAAGAACGTTCCCGTAAAGCTTCCGCTCAGCAAATGAGCGACTGGACCAATGTCCGTGAAGGACAACAATCCATTTTTGTGGGTTACGATAACATGGAAGCTGAAGCCCATATTCTAAAGTACAGAAAAGTTGAAACAAAGAAAGAAACATTTTACCAGGTTGTTTTAGACAAGACTCCATTCTATCCGGAAGCGGGAGGCCAGGTTGGCGATTCGGGTGTTTTAAAGCAAAACCAACAGAAAACACCGGTTCGAAAAACAATCAAAGAAAATGAACTGATTATTCATATTTGTGATGCACTGCCGGAAAATGTAGAAAAACCGCTTTATGCAGAAGTCAATGACAGTAAACGCAGAGATGCAGCCAACAACCACAGCGCCACTCACCTGATGCACAACGCACTCCGTGAAGTTCTGGGTTCTCATGTAGAACAAAAAGGTTCATTGGTTCATCCGGATTACCTTCGTTTTGATTTTTCACATTTCGAAAAAGTCTCCGATGAAGAAATCCGGAAAATTGAACGAATTGTCAATCAAAAAATCAGGGCCAACATCAGTCTGCAGGAACATCGTGAAGTATCCATGGAAGAAGCACAACAAATGGGTGCTATGGCTCTTTTTGGAGAAAAATACGGAGATCGTGTTCGCGTCATAAAATTCGGAGATTCCATTGAATTATGTGGTGGCACCCACGTATCGGCAACAGGAGATATCGGCTTTTTCAAGATCACAACAGAAACATCCGTAGCTGCCGGTATTCGTAGAATTGAGGCAATAACGGCCGCTAAAGCCGAAGAATGGGTGTATGAACAAGAAACGATTGTTAAGAGTCTGAAAGAGATATTACGAAATCCAAAAGATCCGGTGAAAGGTGCTAAAACATTAATTGAGCAACAAACGAAACTGGAGAAAAAATTAGAAGAACTCAAGAAACAACAAATTGATCAGCTTTCCGCAGAGCTGGAACAAAGTGCTGAAGAGATAAACGGAATGAACTTTATCAGGAAAAAACTTCAGGTTGATACTTCCATTGTAAAAGATTTGGCTTTTCGCATGAAACAAAAAATGGATAACTTGTTCATAGTTTTGGGTGCGGAAGATACAAGTAGCGGAAAAGCAACAATCAGTGTGATGATATCAGAAAATTTGGTTCAGGAAAAAGACTTACATGCAGGAAATATCGTAAAAGACCTGGCCAAAGAGATAAACGGAAATGGCGGAGGGCAGCCATTCTTTGCTACTGCCGGTGGTAAGGACCCCGGTGGTCTGGAAAAAGCATTGAAAAAAGCCAGAAATTATCTTTCTTAGTGTCTTACAATAAAAAATTACAGAATACTTACAATCTGCCAGACCAGATAAGCCAAATATAAAGCCAGCAGGAAAAATCCTGTTGGCTTTCTTACTTGCCATCGGCGTATCAAGAGCAACAGGAAAAATATAATTACGGAACTAAAGAGTAAAATTACCGAGAGAAATATATTCTTACTGAAAACATCAACACTTTCCCCTGTCAGCACAATAACGATAAACCATGGTAATCCGAGGCCCAAAAGCACATCAAACACATTTGAGCCCAAAGCATTACTGATGGCCATACCTCCGCGGCCTTTTTTGGCAACGAGCAAAGATGTTATCATATCCGGAATGGATGTACCTATAGCTAATACGGTAAGGGCAATAATACCTTCCGGAACATCTAATATTGCTGAAATTTTAATGGCACTATTTACCAATAACCATGACATTAATGCAATCCAGATAATAGAAATGGAAAAATTAGCAATAAAATATCTTTGCTTCAGATATGTTAGTTTAAGTAATTGATCCAATGGCTTGATCAAAGCCCGCAATAATTTAAAGCGCTTAACTTTTGGTTCTTTTTCTGTAGGTTCTACATAAACGGCATCATCTTTATAAGGAAAAATACGGGACCAATTAATAACCGCAAAGATATACAACACATAAACAGCCATTAACAGAATAGACTCGAACAGATGAATTTCATCATTATAAAAAACGAAAGCCAGTAAGGCAATTGATATCAAATAAAATATCGTATCCCTGAGAATCGGTTGCCAGGCCACAACAGCTTTTCTAACCAAAGCCACACCGCCAATAATAGCCAGGACATTAAACAAGGCCGAGCCTACAATAGTACCCATGCCAATCTCCGCATGTCCTCCGGGATGAAAAACGGCAATCAAAGCAATAAACAATTCAGGAGCACTGGAACCCACAGCCATAAATGTAGCTCCCGCCACATCGGAGCGAATATTCAGCCGATCGGAAATAGCATCCAACGAAGGAATAAAAAACCGGTCACTAACCTGTGCAATCAGGTAGAAAGCAACAAGTGATAAAATTGTATGAATGATTAACTCCATATTGAGAAAAATGAAAGTTCAAAAGTATAAATTTTGTTTAATACTGAACATTATTACTTTTGCAAACACTAAACAAACAACATTGGATAAGTTATTGAAAAACTTTTTCCTGCAATGTTTGTTTAAAGATTAGTTAAATTTATTCATCAAATGAGCACATACTTCATCAAAGACCTTGAGAAACTTTCAGGGATAAAGGCACATACGATAAGGATATGGGAAAAAAGATATAATATTGTATCTCCTAAACGTACGGATACAAATATTCGCTATTATTCTAATGAAGACCTGAAAAAAATCCTCAACGTTTCTATTTTGAATCGTAATGGAATGAAGATTTCTGAAATATCCAAAATGAGCGATTCCGAAATAGAAAACCACGTCCTGAACTTAAACAAATTTGATGATGACTACCAAAGTTATGTGGAAAATTTAACGCTCACAATGATTGATCTTGATGAAGACCGCTTTGAACGCACTCTTTCTCATCTTGTTACCCGAATAGGTTTTGAACAGACTCTGATTAAAGTTATTCATCCTTTTTTAAACAAAATTGGTTTGTTATGGCTTACCGGCAGCATTAATCCGGCCCAGGAACATTTTGTCTCCAATTTGATACGCCAGAAGCTTATTGTAGGCATAGACGGTGCTTCTGCCAATGCAAAAAAGAATAATAAGCGTTTTATCATGTTTCTGCCCGAAGATGAATGGCATGAATTGAGTTTGCTCTTTTATCATTATTTGATTAAAAACCTTGGCTACGAAGTCATTTATTTAGGACAAAGCGTCCCGCATTCGGATGTGGTTAAAATTGCCAATATTAAACGACCGGATTATATTTTTACCAATATCACCACTACAATGCCTGAAGATCAGTTTCAGGCTTTTCTGAGGGAGTTATCTTCTTGCTTTCCCAAACAAACGATATTTATTGGTGGACAACAAATTTATGAATTTACCAGAGCCATTCCCTCAAATATCTTTAAAGTAACCTCCGGTGAACAATTTGTTCAACACTTATAGTCTTTTGTTTAACCTTTATTTTCTCCTTTTTTAATCTCCTATAGCGATTTTTTTAAAATATGCCAATTTATATAGCAAATTTCTTTTTACATCAAGCTCCTTTTGTCACTATCATAGAAGGTTGTCGTTATTTAGAAATGGTCTTAATATACGCCTTTTTAGTATAAGATCACTTGACTTGTGTTTAATTACGTATTATATTTGTTAAACATTTTTGAACCAATTTAAATAAACATAAGTCTAATAATTTAAAATCTATAACCATGACAACAGTAGAATTTAATCAACAGATTACAGATCTTTATAAAAATTTGGAATATTTTGCTCTAAGCCTAACCCAAAATGAAAATGATGCCCAGGACCTGCTGCAGGAAACTTATTTAAAAGCATTAAAATACCGTGACAAATTTGTTCAGCCAAATAATTTAAAGGCGTGGTTATTTACCATCATGAAAAACACATTTATTAATAACTATCGTCGTAAGGTAAAAGCCAGAACAATTATTGATACTACAGATGATCTTTACTATCTGAATTCGTATAACGAGTCTAAGTTTGCATCCCCCGAATCTCAAATGAACCACCAGGAAATTGACAACCAAGTCAACAGCTTGGACAAAGATTACAGGGTTCCTTTTGAAATGCATACAAGAGGATACAAATACAAAGAAATTGCGGAAGAACTCGAGCTTTCAATTGGTACAGTAAAAAGCCGGATTTTCTTTACAAGACGTAAGTTAATGAAAAGGCTTAAAGATTTTCAAAATTAATTAGTGTTTGTCCATAATGTCCGATATCTGCGTTGTTGCTCAAATTTTAAATCCTCTAATCCGCCGGCTGGCGGATACTGCGGTTTAAAATTTTCCCACGCCTTGATCTCGAACATTCTGAACCAAACACTTGAATTTAGCAAAAGACTCTAATTTAATATTTGTCCATAATGTCCGATTTCTTCACTATGGCTAACCTTTAATAATAGACCAGAATGTTCGCTAACTTCGTCATTTGTCCTTTTAACAATTTAATTTAAGGCGCTGTTAGCGAGCATTTTTTACCAATACAAAAAAGTTTAACTAAACAATCTCCACAACTATGTTACAAATACGATTCAACGACTCAAAACAAGATATCCTGAAAAATTATCGCGCGGAAAGTTTAAAAATAAACCTTACGCAAAAGTTTATGGACAAAAAGCAAATCGTAAAAGACGTAAGGCTATTGTGGGATTATAACCTGCGTACAATAACCTACAATTAACCAGTAGTCTACTTTTTTACGTTCTGCATTAACACAAGTAAAAACCATGGCAAATATTTTAGTGGCAGGTGGCAGCACTGGCATAGGTTCCGTGATCATCCAATCCCTTTCTGAACAAGGGAATCAGGTTTATGTTTTGACCCGCTCACCGGAAAAATTGTCTGACATGTCAGGGGTTACAGCCTTCCCTTATGACGTAGAAAGTGAGACCTCACAAATACCGGAACTCCCCAAAACTATTGATGGCTTTGTCTATGCCCCGGGGACGGTCAACCTTCGACCTTTTCACCGGGTTAAAGAAGAAGAATACCAAAAAGACCTTCAA
>JBNJGZ010000055.1:0-13619 GCA_051748065.1 Bacteroidota bacterium | reverse complement strand
AAAGCAGCACGTTTTGTTCGTTTTTGTGATGCCTTTAACATTCCTATTATCACTTTCGTTGATGTCCCCGGGTTTATGCCGGGCACCAAACAAGAGCACAGCGGTATAATTCTTAACGGAGCCAAACTGATGTATGCCTATGGGGAAGCTACAGTACCCAAGATTACGATCACTCTAAGAAAATCTTATGGCGGAGCGCATGACGTTATGAGCTCCAAGCAATTGCGTGGTGATCTTAATTACGCCTGGCCTTCTGCTGAAATTGCTGTTATGGGCCCCAAAGGAGCTATAGAAATCTTAGAAGGACGGAATATCAGCAAAATTGAGGATGAAGAAGAAAAAACAAAATATATCGAAGAAAAAGAAAGCCAGTATAAAAAAATGTTTGCCAATCCATACAGAGCAGCATCTTATGGCTATATCGATGATATTATTGAACCCAGGAATACTCGTTTCCGTATAATTCGAGGATTACAAATGCTTACAACCAAAAAAGTTGTTAACCCGCCTAAAAAACACGGTAATATTCCATTATAATTAAAGCATTATGATATTAGAAAGCATAAGTTTCGATTTTTCAAACATTACCAATTCAGCAATAATCATTGCCATATCGGGCTATGTGATCATATTTACTGCTTTGGTATTATTGTATTTGGTTTTTAACAATATTCCGAAGCTAATCAAGATGAATTTGCGTAGTCGTCGAAAAAGCAAGAAAGGTATAGAAGAAACAACGAAAGACCAGGAAGAACATTTTGATACTCCCGGAGAGGTAAATGCCGCCATTGCTACGGCATTATATATGTATTTTAATGAGCTTCATGATGAAGAAAGCAATATCATTACGATGCAAAAGATATCCAAGAGATATTCTCCATGGAGTTCTAAAATTTACGGATTAAGAAACAATCCCGGCGGACCAAGGTTTTAACCACGAACCGGGCAATTTGAAAAATAATATATACCCATGAAAGAATTTGAATTTACCATAAACGGAAATAAATATTCGGTCGAAATCCGGAATTTCGAATCGAATGTTGCTACAGTTGAGGTTAATGGAACACCTTATGAAGTTGAAATACATAAGGAAATGAAACAACCAAAAACCCCCACGCTCATTCGTAAAGAGGTGAAATCTCAGAAAAGTGCTGAGCCATCACAAAGCAAACAAGCTGACAGTAGTAGCGATGGCGCTGGATATCAGGTAAATGCACCATTACCGGGAACTATTTTAGATATTCATGTTAAACCCGGTGATCAGATCAAAAAAGGACAAAATCTGGTAACTATGGAAGCCATGAAAATGGAAAATAGTGTTTTGGCAGATAAAGATGGTACCGTTAAAGAAATTAAGGTATCACAAGGGGACAATGTACTTCAGGATGATCTATTAATTGAAATGGAATAGAGCTATGGCAATAAGGAAACTATTAACAATTATAGGAATAATAGCAATTTTGTCCTTTGTTTCTTACGCATTCAACAGCGGCCCTGTTGATTCAGACAAGGAACAAACAACAATAGAAGCTTCTTCTGAAAATCAGTCAGGCCCTGAACTGGGTGCTCCTGATGACAATAAAACCGCAATAGGCAGAGGCCTGCAGCAATTTTGGTCTTATACAGGTTTTAGAAATGCCGAATCCGGCAACCTAATCATGATTGTGGTCGGATTGTTCTTTATATTTCTGGCTATTCGTTTCAAATACGAACCATTACTTCTGATTCCCATTGGCACAGGAATTATCATTGGAAATATACCATTTATGCATGATGCCGGATTACAATTGGGTATTTATGAAGATGGAAGTGTGCTTAACATTTTATATTTTGGTGTACTGCAAGGGATTTACCCTCCACTGATTTTCCTGGGTATCGGAGCAATGACAGACTTCTCCTCCCTTATCTCCAATCCTCGTTTAATGCTTTTAGGAGCAGCTTCACAAATCGGGATTTTCCTAACCTTTTTGGGAGCTTTGGTATTAGGTTTTTACCCGCCTGAAGCAGGAGCTATCGGAATTATTGGAGGTGCTGACGGCCCAACGGCCATCTTTTTATCATCCATGCTGGCAAATGGAGTAAATGAATATACTACCGTTGCCGGAGATGTGGTTACCGTACAAAACCTTATCGGACCTATTGCCATCGCAGCCTATTCATACATGGCCTTAGTCCCGGTTATTCAACCTCCTATCATAAAACTTATGACCAGCAAACGCGAGAGGGTCATGCGTATGAAGCCACCGCGCTCTGTAGCCCGGTTGGAAAAAATTCTTTTCCCTATTATCGGCTTATTGCTCACCGCATTTATTTCACCAAGTGCATTGCCTCTGTTGGGAATGTTGTTCTTCGGAAACTTATTGAAAGAAAGTGGTGTTACACGAAGATTGGCTGATACGGCAAGTAACTCTTTGGTGGATATTGTTAATATTCTGCTTGGCCTTACGGTTGGAGCATCTACGCAGGCTGATGTATTTTTAACACCTCAGTCGATACTTATTTTTGTTCTCGGTGCTTTCTCCTTTATGATAGCCACAGCCGGAGGATTATCTTTTGCCAAAATTATGAACCTGTTCCTCTCTAAAGAAAACAAAATTAATCCTATGATTGGAGCAGCAGGAGTATCAGCAGTCCCTGACAGTGCCCGTGTTGTGCAACACGAAGGACTGAAAGATGATCCGTCAAATCACCTGCTGATGCATGCTATGGCTCCTAACGTCTCAGGAGTTATTGGCTCTGCAGTTGCCGCGGGTATCTTACTCAGCTTCTTAGGATAAAACATTTGAAATTCTTATTCGTTACAATAGTGCAAAGGCTACTCTGTGAATCTTCAATAGAGTAGCCTTTTCGCTTCTAATAATTAATGGTGATTAACAGAAAATATTAACTTTGCAGGTAAGCCGATAATAAATTAAAACGAAACAATATGTCAGGTCACAGTAAATGGTCCACAATAAAACGTAAAAAAGGTGCTCAGGATGCCAAGCGTTCCAAAATGTTCTCCCGGATGGTTAAAGAAATTTCCGTTGCAGTTAAAGAGGGCGGAAATGACCCGGAAGCTAATCCGCGCTTACGAATGGCTATTAACAATGCCAAAGGTGTCAATATGCCCAAAGATAATATCGAGAGGGCAATTAAGAAAGCATCAGGAAAAGATGCGGAGGACTATCTGGAACTCACCTATGAAGGTTATGCACCACATGGTATTGCTATATATATAGAATGTACAACAGATAACCAACAACGAACAGTTTCCAGCATACGTTCCTACTTTAATAAAATGGACGGCTCACTGGCAAAAAATGGCTCTTTATCTTTCTTGTTTGACCGGAAAGGCGTTTTTCGCTTTAAACAAAACGACTGGGAACAAGAAGAGCTGGAATTAGAACTTATTGATGCCGGGGCAGAAGAAATTGAATTAGATGACGGATATTTTACGATCACAACTTCTATGGATGATTTTGGTAGCATGATGAAAAAACTCGAGGAACTCGGAATAGAAACAGAAACTTCGAAGCTGGAACGAATTCCCCATGTGCGCAAAGAACTGCCCCTTGATAAAGCTCAAACTGTATTAAAATTAATCGACATGCTGGACGAAGATCAGGATGTACAAGAGGTTTATCATGATCTTGAAATTACAGATGAGCTTATTAATGAAATGAATTAACTATCCTATATTATTCATAAAAAACAGAAAAGGGGAGTTTTGCTCCCCTTTTCTGTTTTTTTATATCTATCAGTTTTTTTATTACCACCCAATCAGTGTGATTCCTGCTGTGAATGGATACATTTCTGGTCCTTTTCCGTCTTCAAACATTTCATTGACAGAATAAGTAGCAAAGAGATTAATCCAGCCCCAACCAATTCTTCCGGTCAATTCAAGTTTATAAGGATTCAGATAAAAATCTCCCCGGTCTTTTTCTTTCTCGCGATTGGTTCCTTTTTCATAAACTATTTTGCTATGTTCACCTATCTTCCATGCAAATTGGGCACCGGCACCAATATGAAATTCATTTTTCCCATGTGTTGTATATTCCAGAATTAAAGGTACGGTAAGATAATTAGCTACCAATTTACTTTTTATATAGTTCCGGTCAGTATCTTTGTCATAAGTCCCCTGAAGTTTATCTCCTTCATTATCTAAAATAACATTATTAGCAAAACGGTAATTGTTATACTGTAATCCAAGGCCGGTTACTAATCCAACATGGTTTCTTATCAAATTAAAATTTTGTTCAAATAGATTCAGGTTAACTAAGACAGATTTTTCTTCTCTCAATTCCAGGAAATCATATTCCTGAGGCAGTTCCATTTTATTATTCGCATTCAAGAATCCGTTAAAGCCAAGTTCAAATCCTCCCCAATGCCCATCAAACTCTTCTTCTCTCTCTTCAGCATCATCTTCATAATCAAAATCTTCATCCATTTTCATTTTCAGGTCCGAATCCGTGATGACAATTTTAGATTTTCCAAAACGGAATTGAGTTGTATCCGAATTGCTACTGGCACTTGATAAACCAGAGGTTTCCACTTCATTAATTTTTGCTTTGGAGTGATTCACCAGACTGGAAGTACCGGATACGCTTCCTTTAACAGAATTAGACACAAGCACATTAACACTTGAAAATCCTGACATGTCAGCTCGAAGGTCTTTTGTAAACAAGCGGCGGGCATGAACATCGGCGGCTCCTGAGGTTTTAATTTTATGAGTTACAGCAGTACCCGCATATTTCACTGCAGAGGCTCCTGAAAGGTCTGTGGATAAAACATCCACCTTCAACAATAATTTAATGTCAGTTGCTCCTTCGGCAATAACTGATAACCTGGGGGATTGAATCGTATCCCGGCTATTGAGGTCTATGGCTCCTGCCATCTTAACATATTCAAGGCCTGATGCCTGAACAAATAGTTTTCCCGGATAACCACTAAACATTCCATGATCAAGCTTAAGGGTATTGCTTTCCTCGTTATAGTCGAGGCTTACTTTTTCATCCGGTATTTGATCAGCTTCATCCTCATCATATTCCAACCAGATTTTACTTTCTTCTCCTTGAGTAAGAGTAATACTTAAAGCTCCTTTTACAATGAGCTTATTAACGTCCATCCCGGATTCCGGGGTTACATCCAGTTTCTTTGTTTGCGCCTGCAGGCTTAATGATAACAATAATCCCAGGGCAAGTATTCCGAATTTGTTCATAATGGTTTTCATAGGTCTCTCCTTTTAGAGGTTTTGATTATGGGACGGAGAGTAATACCAATTAGTTACAAGTTTAGGCAACTTTTGAAGAAATTTTATTTGATTTTATCAAATACAATACCAAATGTGTCGACAAATCCGGCTTCCAGAAGATGATCCACAATATTTTTATTCATGGAATTTTTCATATCAGCATAATAAATATTTTGCCCTCCTAAAATAATTTCGCTTTCATCATTCAGCAAACTGTAATGTGTAATCAATTGAGCTTCTCCGCACAATGAGCGTTTTATTTCAAATTTATGGAGAAATAAAGCATACTTACTTTCCTGCTGTTGCAAGGTTGATGAAATACGATCTTGCTTATCCGTTGAAAAACGGGCAGACATATACCAATCCGGGTTACTATGGCTAAAAATACCTAATATTTTTTGAAGAAAAGGCTGATCAATATCTTCAGATATTTGATCAATACTTTGCTGTTTTTCAAGATTTGCAAACTCTGAAGGCACCAAAGAAACCTGTTCCTGAATTCCTTTTATTTCATAATCTTCACGTATTATGACATCTTCTATTGCTTTTTGTTGAATTTTCTTTATTTTAGAAATAAATACTTCTTCTGAAATATCTTTATTTTCTATAAATCTCCGGGTAGAATTATCTATATCAATATTTTCTTCTGCAAAGCGCACAACCAGCACTGAAATATTATTATTCTGGGCTTGCATGCCAATTGTTAAAGGCAAAAACATCAGAATTAAAAGGGTTTTTTGTAGCATATAGGATTTTTTGTTTAGCAATGTAATTATAGAATGCAAAATAAATAAAAAAACAGAGAAATTTCCCTGTTTATGCTAATTTATTGAATATAAATACCGGTCTTATTTTTCAGGAATCAATTTACCGTGACCTTGAGACTTTAAATGCATTTGACTGAAAAGTATATCCATCCAGTTCACCTTCATCAGAAACTTTCCGTTTAAGTTCAAGATTACTTCCGGTTAAACTGTTTACTCCCTGAAGGCCTACATCTACAATAGTCCAGAAAATATTCTTTTTGTTGCTATTAAAATCATCCGTTTTTTCAACTCCGGTCCAGTTTTCCAACTGGTTCCAGGCAATATCCTGAACAGATAATATTCCCTGATTATCCTGCATAGCCATCATAAGATTGTCATTTGCCATTTCTCTTTGTCTATTTAACAATTGAGCATCTGAGATATATATACGATAATCCGTATCAATATTCATTTCATTGGAAACCTGAATTTTTGACTGATCATTAGATGCCAGCATATTAAGTTGAGAAACATCTTCACGCTTCGTTCTTATTGTTCTTGCCGTTTGAGTTTGTGGCTGAGCATCTAATGTATTAGACTCTGCTTTTGTATCATCCGAAGATTTATTTTTTATCTTTTCATTCAGATTTTCCTTCACTTCGATATTGTTCCGGTCTAAACTCGCCAAACCAGTATCCATTTGCTCAGGCGGGAAAAGCGAGTTCCATGAAAAACCTATTACTAAGGCAATCGCTGCAGCAGCAGCTACAAAATTATACAGAGTTTTCCTGGTAAAGCCAATCGTATATTTTCTCAACTCTCGTTTATCCGGAAAAGCAATTGCTTTATCTTCTTTCAGCCTTGATTTTTTGAACCACTCGAATTCCTGCTTCAACCCGGGATTTTGCTTGATAAACTCGTTCAGGTCGTTAATTTCATTAAGAGAAAGATCACCTTCTATCCTGGCAATCATTTTTTGCTCATAATTGGATGCATCAATTCCGGCAACAGGGACTATGGCAATAGCTTTTAATTGGCTTTTATTCTCAAAAGTAACTTCTTCCGGTTGCAGTTTTGTTGCTTTAAAGAACTCAAGCTCTTTTTGTTTTTCCGGATTTTGGTTTAGATAAGTATGCAGGCAGGATTCTTCATCCTTTGAAAGATTACCTTCTACAAAAGCAATAAACCAGGTTTCATAATTATCTTCAGTAATAGTTCCGGAATCATCCGTTACCGGTTGTTTCAAGGCAGCTTTTTCATCATAGACGGGAGATTGCTCATCTACCGGATTCACGGTCATATCAAGACCTTCAGCTTCTGCCTTAATATCCGGATTCTCATCCAGAAACAACATAAGCTCGTCTACCTGCGCGGAGGTTAAGTTTCCGTCCAGATAGTCAATCATATAAGCTTCGTAGTTGTTTCTGTTAATTTTCATTTCCTGTTTATTTTAGATAACGGCATCCATGCTGCCAATATATTTCTTTAATGCAAGTCGTGCCCGATAAATATATACTTTCACCTGTGATTCATTCAAATTGACAATCTCTCCAATCTCTTTGTAAGCATATCCTTCATAATCACGAAGCAAAATCACATTTTTTTGTATCTCAGGTAACTTTTCTAATGCGCTGTTCAAAACTTCATTTAAGTCCGAATAATTTCTGTCATGAGAAGGTTCATAATTCGGCGTATCATCCAGGCTCTCCTGCTTTCTTTCCCTTCTTATCACATCAATCATGGTATGATACGCTGTGGTAAAAAGATAAGAACGTGCTTTTGCATACGAAATATCCTTAACCTTCTCCCACATTTTCACAAATGACTCCTGCACAACATCTCTGGCCCGCTCTTCATCTCTCATATTTTTCAGGATGAAGCGGTAAACACCATCAGAATATTCATCAACACATAAGTTGTATTCGGCAGTTGTCATTTTTTGCGTTGTTACCTGTTTATCAATGTGACGTAAAAGTAACTAATTTGTTACACCAATACAAAAAAAATTATCTTTGAATAGAAAATATTTTTGTTTGCCTTTATTTTCCGGGCCTAATCTAATAAAAAAACAATGCAGGATACGATTAAGAACAAACCAGCTCCACCTCAAACCAAGAAAAATAAAAATAGTTCCCGGTCAGAAAAAATCTGGTCTGTAAAACATACAGGTAAACTTTTTTTTGCTATTGGGTTTTTCTTGCTATTTTACATGGCTTTTGCTCTTATTATTCTAGCTGCAATTCTTGACGACCATTCATTAACAACTTCTGATTTGTGGAAAGTTCTTCTAATGCCACTGATTGCTGCTCCTCTATTTATTATTGTTTGGTTGGCTGTAGTTCCTGATATAATCTTTCGAAAGAAAATTCCTGTTCAGGTTAATATAAAACCTTATCAAGCTGGAATAACTCTTACATTTCCACGGAAAAAACAAATTCAGCTTGGCGTGCATAAAATTGCATTTTGTTTTCATCAAAAAAGCTTACACAATGTTTTAATATTCTATAAAATCGTTCCTTCAAGAAGTGGACGTCTTGTTTTTCAGAAAATAACAACTCTTATTGGATTACCAGTGGGTTGCGGATGGAAGAAAGAAACGCTCACTGAAATTGCAAGTTACCTCCATCAAAATGGATATCAATATCATAGAGAAAAGGATAAAAACCTGTTTTTACGATTCTTGGAATAATATATAGGATTAAATTTGATTATATCACTTATATTCATCTGTTTGTATTTTTTGATCTCAATTTGCGCAAAAGCCATTATTTATGCTTTTTGTAAAACCGTTGATCCGTTGAATCGTTTACCAGTTTTAACAAAGACCTGGTTCGTTCTCATCATTTCTTAGTCGCTTCGTTCGATCAATTCACATCAGCGGGAACTCACATTCTGTAGCCTAACTTCAATCATTTGCCTGTGTGTTTAAGGCTATCATGTTCGTTTCATTTAATCTGAAAACATCCATTAAGGAAAGAAATTACATCAAATTTTTAAACCCGATCACAATACAGGTTAAAAATGGTTTATAAAATGTCGAAAATAAATTAAATCTTTCTATCTTCGTATGAGAGAAAATTGATAAATCTTAAGATATGGACAATTCGGAGACTATATTTATGGGTAGTTCGAGGCTTCCCGTACAATTCATATTTATGGGCGTGCTGGCTTTTGTAGCGGGAATTTATAATCTAATGGATTACTCTGAAGGTTGGATATATATTGTAATAGGAATTATACTTGTTCTTGTCGGGCTGGCTATAATTACTTTGCAAAAGTCAGTTTATCTGGATACTTCGCAAAATCAACTTATCTCTGTTTGGTGCTGCTTATTCTGGTATCGAAAGGAATATAAAAAACAACTACCGGAGATGAGTTATCTAACGGTAGTAAGTGTAAAAACCACCCAACTGTCCCATTATATTTCGCTCGCGTTCCCGTTTTATTACAGCGAATGTAAGTGTAATGTAAATCTTGCATTTAATAGTTCGCGGATGCGTTACCTCAATCTGATTACTGTTAAGAAAACGAAAGCTTTTGAATATGCTCTCTACATAGCTGAAAAGGCAAACATTCCTGTTTTAGATGCTACAGAACGTAAGAAGAAATGGGTAAAATCAGAGGGAGAGGTGATCTTTAAAAAATAATTGCTTTCTCTTTAGCATTTTTAATAATCATTTCCATTTATCTTTATTGTCTGACTTTGTGGCTTTTTTGCATTAAAACACATGCGCTAAGTTTACAAGAAGAATAAGTTCAAATCATTGGTTATTAAGATAACATCAAAACTTTGCCGTTTTCTTTCACACCAAAAGCGCGGGGTTTTTTCCGGCTGTTATATTCGGACCACATTGCCAGCACATAGCCGCCACTATCATGAACAATGATATAATCGCCTTCTTTAGCGGAGGGCAATGATATATTCCTGGCGATCATATCGCCGGCAAAGCATAATGGTCCGGCTACAATCCAGGGATTTTCAGTTTCGCCGGGTTTAAGCCGGCCCTGTGGATCAGCCAGGCTAAATTCATGTTTCCATTGTTGAGGATGATAAGCCTCACGGATGAACATATTAGCACCAACATGAATCATCGCTGTGTTGATTCCATTATCATGTTTTACATATTCCACACGGCTGGCTACAAATCCGGCATTGGCATGGATATAGCGTCCAAACTCAGTAATGAGTTGATACCTCCCGTTAAACAATTCGGGACATGACTCTCTTAAAAGATCAGCATAATATTGCATGCTATATGCTTCTGTTTTGCGATGATAAGACACAGGTAAGCCTCCGCCTATATCAAAATACACAATTTGTTGTGATGTTTTTTGCTGAATTTCCTGCGCAAGTTCAAAAACATGACGAACACCATCAACCAGCATCTCCGGTTCACACCCCTGCGAACCTGTATGCAAGTGAATTCCATTAAGCCAGGGGTACTTTTCATAAGCCTGAATAATAGCTTGCCGCCTTTCCTGCATTGGCACTCCGAACTTGGAATAATTCCCCGCTACACTCGTAATAGAAATATTCCCCACACCAACCTGGGGATTAATGCGTAATCCAATATTACTACGGGATTTTATTTGTTCTTTTAGCTTAGCAATACGCTCCAGCTCCATCAAAGAATCCGCATTGAGATGGATTCCTTTTTTCAAAGCATATTCCAGTTCGTCATACGTTTTTACCGGGGAATCGAATACGATCTTATCCGGCGGATATCCACTTTGCTCGGCAATTTTCAGCTCACCCCATGAGGCGGCTTCTAATCCAAATCCCTGGTCTTTTACTTCCTCCAAAATTCCGGGTAAAGAATTCGCTTTGATGGCAATCGTATGCATGGCATTTTCCGGAAAAGCGCGTGCTACACTACGAATACGCTCCCGCAAAAATGGAATATCATAAACAACGATTGTTGTATCCTGTTGCCGGTCAAAATCAGCAGAAGAAAATACTTTTCCCAGTAATTCTTCAATACGATTGTTCGAAAGATGACTTTGCATAATCTTGTATTTGCCGATAAAGGTAAAGATTAATTATTGGAGAGGCAAAACAGACATACGCCCGCTTTGGTCATCACCCATTTCCACTACTGTCATTTTTATCCATATACCCTATTTTTCTAATAAAAGAAATTACTTTTTCACTGTTAACCTTGACTAATGCAACAATAATTTTTATATTTGATTAATATTATAAATCAGAACCTTACGTGATTAACAACCATAAATTTATTATCATGAAGCTTCATTTTACAGCAGTATTTATTTTTATCTCCTTCTCCCTTTTGGGTCAGGAAACGGCCAAACTATGGACAAATAATCCTCAGCCCAGGGTTAATGAAAGAATTACCTTTTATATGTATTCTCATAGTAATCTAATAAATGACCTTTTACAAAAAGACCTGAACAAATCTGAAATAACCATTTATGATTCTACAGGCACTAATTATCGAAATTATGTGAGTTTTCAGCAACCGGGAAATTATGAAATCGGTCCGTTTTCATATAATCTGAATTCAAAAGAATATACCACTGATGCGCTCGAAGTAGAAGTTATACCGGCGCTTCCTTCCGGAAAGGGAATGATATTGCGAAAAGCCGAAATAAACAACACCGTATTTTTATATATTGAATATTTTGAAGAAACGAAAGAGAGTAATAAAAAACCGGATGATAAAAAATCGAAAGGGTGGGATAGCCTTGTTAAACTTTCCGATGAATATGAAGACACGTTTTTCTCACCAGTAACGCAACGTTTAGGGACTTTGAAAAATCAGGAAGGGAAAGAATCACATACAAAAAGAATCATTTATAAACTAAAAAAGAAACATCCCGAACAAGATCAAATAACCATAGACCGGACTGCACTTGAGAATGTTCCGGAGGGCGTTGAAGTTAAACCTCTGACTATTCAGCTTTAAAACAGGGTTTTATAAAAAACGCAAAATACCCTGTTCAACTATTTTATAAAGGTTAACTATTCGTAATATGCTGTTTTCCAGACAACTATTTACAAAACCCTCCATGATCTCCTTAAAACTAACATGCCGGAAATAAAAAACTGATTTTTATGAATTAATGTGTTACTTTAGCAGGTGATACGATACCATTTTTATCCATCTACCTCTATGAAAACACACAACATGCTAATTATCTTCTTTTTGCTCATTTCCTTTGCTGCAAAAAGTCAACAGGCGGAAGATTATCTTAAAACAATTCAAAAGGAAGGTCAGGAACCTGAAAGTTTTATTAAAGAGAAAATTGCAAGCCACGACCTGATCATTTTTGATGATGCCATACATTCTGCTGTAGAGCCCTTTGAGTTTTATATAGACTTTCTTGAGAAAAATCCCTCAGATATTGATTACATATTTATGGAAGCAGTTCCCATTTCTGCACAACCTTACCTGGACTCTTTTTTAACTCATAATGTAAAAGATACAGCGATTTTAACCAACGTTTTCCAAATGGATTTGGGTTTTGGATGGCCCTATGAGACGTATTTAGCATTGTATTCAAAAGTTTGGGATATTAATCAAAAGCTTGCTGCTAATGAAAGAATACAAATCATAGGAACAGACCAGCCTTTTCATTGGGAGTTACTTAACACGATTGAAGACTTTAACATGGCTCAGCAATCTATGATAGCGAGGGATTATTTTATGTATAAAATCATTGCTGATAAAATGAACCATTTCAACACCGGTAAAAAGGGGTTCTTTCTTACCAACACACGTCATGCATATAAAGGAATTAAAAATTCAAACGGTCTCTTCCACTGGAATGCCGGCACATTTTTATATCAGTGGCATCCGGATAAAACCTATGCTGTTCGTATTCATAATATGATGCTTCATGTGGAATCTGTCCGGGAAGACAATGAGAAATCTACCGCAGAAGGCCTTGAAAAAGTAAACTTTGAATGGATCAGACCGGATAATGGAAAATGGGATGAAGCTTTTGCTTTAAATAATAACCATCCTGTAGCTGTCCCTTTTAAGAATAATCCGTTTGGTAATTTTACTTTTACAGGGAATCAGATGCAAGATGCCGAACCCGGTCAGACGATGTATAATGCTTATGATGCTCTTATCTTTTTAAAACCATTGCAGGAAACAAAATTTAGTGCTCATACAAAGTTTTATTATACCCCTGAATTTAAAAAAGAGTTGGTCCATCGCGTTAAGGTTTTATATGGACATGATTTGGACGCATTTCTAGCAAGAAACAAAGTAAAAACCATTGAAGAATATGTTGAGCGGCTATCGGCTTATGTCCCTGAAAGGCCAAACCCTCTGGTAAAATAGCACGATCATTCTTATTGTCAAATACTAAAGCAGTAAGAACCTTACTTAGAGTCTGTCAATAAAGTCGAGTGTCTGGTTTATAATGTTCGAGTTCAAAGTTTACCCCGCATTTATCGGGGGCTTGCGAAGTTTTTTATCATCAGGGGTCCCGATTGGAACATCGGGATGACTGTAATAAAAACGTGCGTAACGCAGAAATCGGACATTATAGACAGACACTATTTATGCACTTTCTTAATAAACTCTTCTACTTCGGGGATTCCTCCCTGATAGATCAGATATCCGTTGTAAGGCTCCCGTTCCGTTATTTCGTCATTAATTGGCGTT
>JBNJGZ010000054.1:0-13683 GCA_051748065.1 Bacteroidota bacterium | reverse complement strand
TTACTGTCATTTGCTTCGCGTCATCTGTAGTCATTTGCGCTTCGCGCGTAATTTTGCTTTACTATACTCTAAGTCATTTACTTAAGGGCTTTCTGAGACAATTATATTTGACAGCAGCCGGACACAGAAGTATAGAAAATGACCATTAATGACAACCAATGACCATCAATGACAACAAATGACAACCAATGACTACTAATGACAATAAATGTCATTGTTTTTTTGCATTATCCAACTCGTCCAGCCCTTTAATCATTCTCCTGTGTGTCGAAAATATTTTCTCCATGGATGTTTCATAAAATTGCTAATTTACAATTCACGATTTCTAATTTCGGCTTATGAATCAATTCGCTAAAACCAGAAACATCGAAAAACAATTACTTTCCAAGGCCAAAAGCTATATATTATTTGGTTTTTTCTCTTATAATCAAACTTTTATTTTTTCTCTTCATATAAATGTACATCTGTTTGTGGAAATGGAATAGAAATTCCTTTTTCATCAAATGCTTTTTTCACTTTTTCACGTATCCCCCAGTAGAAATCCCAATAATCCTCATTTTTAAACCACATTCTAACCATCATATCTACCGAACTATCATTAAGCTCCTTTACGGCTATCATAGGTTCTGCCGGTTCATTAAGAATCCGGTCATCATCTTTTATGATATCATCAAGGATTTTTCTGGCCATATCAATATCATCGGAGTAGCTAATCCCAAAGATAAGATCCATACGTCTTGTGTTTTCACGGGAATAATTCACAATTGATTCAGATGCTAGCCCTCCGTTGGGAATAAAAATAACCTGGTTCGCGGGAGTTTTAAGTATAGTATTAAAGATTTGAATTTCTTCAACAGTGCCCATGTGTCCCTGAGCTTCAATAAATTCCCCAACCTTAAACGGTTTTATCAATATAATCACCACACCTCCTGCAAAATTTTGCAAGGTGCCAGATAAAGCCATTCCAAACGCCAAACCAGCTGCACCTAATAGTGCAATGAATGAGGTCATCTGTACTCCAACCATGCCTACGACACTAATAATCAAAAGGATTTTCAGCGTCACATTAATAAGTGGAACAAGAAATTTACTTAAAGAAGCTTCAACATTTCTCTTTTCAAAGGTTTTACGTAATCCCTTTAAAAAAAGTCTGATCAGCCAAAGACCTACCACAAGGGTTATTATCGCCAACAATAACTTTGAGCCATACGTAAGAACAGCATCTGAGATACTATCCGATATTCCATTTACATCCATATCTTAAAAAAGTTTTGGGTTAAAAAAATCCCCGGAAAGTTTCCAATGTTAGCTATTATATTGTGTGAACTATCCGGGGATTATTTTTACAACAAATCAATTAAGATTATGTTTAACTTTTATTAACTGTTTTTGAAAATCAGCTCTCCGTTTTGTGCATCCACTATAATGGGGGTTTCTTTATTTACTTTGTTTGCTAATATCATCTCTGACAGTTTATTAAGCATCATTCGCTGTATAACTCTCTTAACAGGTCTTGCGCCATATTGTGGATCATATCCCATTTCACTAAGTAAGCCAATGGCTTCATCTGTAACATCAATTTGGATATTATTCTCATCAAGCATTTTTTGTACTCCCTCTATCTGAAGTCTGACTACTTGCTTAATTTCATCCTGAGTTAGTGGTGTAAACATTATAATATCATCTACACGATTTAAGAATTCAGGTTTTATTGATTTTTTCAGGAATTCAAAGACCTCAGCCTGTGTATCAATCAAGACCTGTTCACGATTTTCATCGTTTAATTCCTGCATTTTTTCCATAATCAAATGCGAGCCGATATTGGATGTCATTATTACAATTGTATTCCGGAAATCTGCCAGGCGTCCTTTGTTATCTGTCAATCGTCCATCCTCGAGCACCTGTAGCAAGATATTGAACGTATCCGGATGTGCTTTTTCAATTTCATCCAAAAGGATCACCGAATATGGTTTTCTTCTGACAGCTTCGGTCAGCTGACCGGATTCTTCATAACCCACATATCCGGGTGGCGCTCCAACCAATCTGGAGACAGCATGTCGCTCTTGATACTCTGACATATCAAGGCGGAACATATTATTTTCATCGTCAAATAAGAATTCCGCAAGTGCGCGCGCTAACTCTGTCTTACCTACACCTGTTGTTCCTAAGAATATAAAAGAGCCTACCGGTCTGGTTTGATCCTGTAATCCTGCTCTGCTTCTGCGTATCGCATCCGATACTGCCTTAATAGCTTCATCCTGCCCTACAACTCGTTTATGTAGTTCATCCTCCAGTTTCAGCAGTTTTTCTTTTTCACTTTCCAACATTTTGGAGACCGGAATGCCCGTCCAACGGGAAACAACATCTGCAATCTCTTCGGAGCTCACTTCTTCATTAATGATTGAGCCATTGGCCTGGGTTTCCTGAAGTTCTTCCTGAGCCTGATGTAGTTGTTGTTCAGCTTCTTTTATTTTTCCATACCTGATTTCAGCAACTTTTCCATAATCACCGTTACGCTCTGCTTCTTCAGCTTCATGACTCAATTGCTCTATTTCCTTTTTCTTTTGCTGAACCTGATCTACAAGACCTTTTTCGGATTGCCAACGCGATTTTATTTCATTCTTTTTCTCTTGAAGATTTGCCAATTCCTCTTCTGTTTCTTTCAGCTTCTCATCATTTTTCTCGCGTTTAAAAGCTTCCTTGGCAATTTCCAGTTGTCGAATTTCTCTTTCGACTTCATCAAGTTCTTCAGGAATAGAATTTATTTCCAGACGAATCTTAGATGCTGCCTCATCGATTAAATCAATTGCTTTATCGGGCAGTTGCCGGTCTGTAATGTAGCGTTTTGAAAGTTGTACGGCAGCAATCACAGCATCATCTAAAATACGAACCTGATGGTGTGACTCATATCGATTTTTCAATCCTCTTAAAATAGCAATGGCATCTTCTGTGCTGGGTTCATCCACAGTCACCATCTGAAAACGACGTTCCAGAGCTTTATCTTCCTCAAAATATTTTTGATACTCACCCAGAGTAGTTGCACCAACAGCCCTCAGTTCACCTCTTGCCAAAGCAGGCTTCAGAATATTGGCAGCATCCATAGCTCCCTGTCCACTGGCTCCAGCACCCACAAGTGTATGGATTTCATCGATAAACAAGATCACTTCACCTTCGGAAGCAACTACTTCTTTTACAACACTTTTTAGTCTTTCTTCAAATTCACCTTTATATTTAGCTCCGGCGATCAGAGCACCCATATCCAAAGAATAAATCACCCGGTTTTTAAGATTTTCCGGGACATCACCATCAATAATACGGTGAGCTATACCTTCGGCAATTGCCGTTTTACCAACTCCGGCATCACCAACTAACACCGGATTATTTTTTGTACGCCGGGAAAGAATTTGCAAAACACGGCGAATCTCGTCATCACGCCCAATAACCGGATCAAGCTTATTGGTGCGCGCCATCTCGTTTAAATTATTCGCATAGCGATCCAGCGAACGATAGGTATCTTCTGCAGACTGACTTTGGACTTTTGACCCTTTACGCATATCAGCAATTGCGGCCTCCAGTTCCTTTCTGGTTACTCCACTATCTTTCAGCAATTTAGCTGTATCATCATCAGCATCCAACATTGCTAATAAGAGATGCTCCATCGCAATATATTCATCTTCGCTTTTACTGATATATTGTTGAGCCTTTTGTAAAGTCTTATTCAAACCACGTGAAATATGTTGCTCTCCGCCTGAAACTTTTGGATAAGATTCTATAATTCTATCCAAAGCACGGCGGATATTTTCATCATTTACGCCAAGTTTTTTTAACAGAAAAGACGTCACATTTTGATCTTCAGAAAACATCGCCTTTAAGACGTGGGCATTTTCTATTGCCTGATTCTCTGAAGCAGCTGCAATCTCTCCTGCTTTATTTAGCGCTTGTTGTGATTTTATTGTTAATTTATTTATATCCATGTTTTTCTCCTTTTTGCTCATGTATTAACAAATTATTTGCCATTATAGGTTGTCTTACAATCTAAGTCTCATTGGCATAAAACTCATTTTACCTACTGTCATTTTGGCAGTATAATTTTCAAAATAAAAACTGCCGCAAAAACTTAAAAAAGCTGATTTCCAATAAATGTAAAAAATTATATCATTTTATTATAGACATTATTAATTTTGCAAAAAAAGAAGGAAACATGATGAAGCACGTTTTAGTCTTAGGAGCAAGTTTAAAAGAATACAGATATTCAAATATTGCAGTTAAAACATTAATCAAGCATCACTATCCTGTTACTGCAATCGGTAACCGAAGTGGGAATATTGCAGGCACAGAAGTACTGCGGGAGATTCCGGATAATCTTAATCCGGTTGATACTGTAACTTTGTATTTAGGTCCTCCAAACCAGAAGGCTTATTATGAAAAGATTTTGTCTTTAAAACCCAACCGATTAATTTTTAATCCGGGAACTGAAAACGAAGAGTTAAAAAAACTTGCCAATCAGCAAGGCATAAAAACATTAGAAGCTTGTACCATCAATATGGTAAGCCATGGATTTTTTTAATATGAAGGAAGACAAAAAAACCATAGTATTAGGTGTAAGTCCTGACCCCAAAAAACGAGCTCACCGTGTATGTAAAAAACTAATGGAAAAAGGGCACACTATTGTTCCACTTGGCATAAGAGAAGGAAAAGTTAACAATATTCCCATCATAACGAATACCAACAACCCGCAAAAAGCTCATACCATTGTCATTTTCCTCAGAGCAAGCCGTCAAAAAGCATGGCTTTCTTACATTTTAGCTTCAAATCCCAAACGGATCATTTTTAATCCGGGGAGTGAAAACCCGGAATTAGTAGAAATTGCTAAAGAGAGGGAAATAGATGTTTTATATGGATGTACCCTGTTGATGTTATCATCCAATCGATACTAAACTTTTATTTTAATAATTGGTTTTAGTAAAAATAGTATATTCGTCAATTAATTATGGATTTAACTCAACCTACAATATATTTATGGGGGCTTCAGATTAATGAGCCCGTAACTGTTGCCACAGATTTGTTAGTTTCAGCAGTTTGTCTTTATGCATTCATTAAAATTATTCAGATTCCGGGGCGCAGCAATCTTCGGAAGTATTTATTAGCTTACTTTTTCCTGATGTTTATTGCTACTGCCACCGGAGGTCTTATAGGACATGCTTTTTTATGGCATTTTGATTCCACATGGACTAATCCGGAGTGGATTAATCAAGTCATATCCGCCATTCCATTTTTCAAGTCCCATGAACCCGCATACGCCTGGAAACTACCCGGGTGGATAACAAGTATGCTCTCCATTATGTTTGTTGAACGCGCTGCTATTGAACAAGTTAAACCCGTAGTAAAATCGTCGACCGGAAAAGCATTCAAAATTGTCAACATGGTTGAATTGATCGTTTTTATTTCAATTACTTTAGCAACACTTAATTTCCGTTATGTAGAAATTCATTCGGGATATGGATTAATGTTCGTTGTACTTAGTTTACAAGGATATTCCTATTTACGGACACGAAATCAGGGCAGCAAATTATTCTTGTTTGGCGTTATGTTCGCAGCTATCGGAGCATTATTTTATATGACTGAAACCGGCATTAGCAAATGGTTTAATCATTATGACATAAGCCACACCTTTATGGCTGTTGCCGCCTACATTTTCTATCTTGGCTCGAAGAAGATGCTTAAAAAAAGAGAGAAATTGGTTTTTAGCTATTAAGTATACTCTCTGTTATCCAGTCGAATAAAACACAAAACAATATAATATTGGCGTGTATCCATTGACAGGAAAAAATTTCCTTTCAAGATAATATTTTGAAAAATTATGATTTAAAGCTATAACTTTGCAGCCGAAAATTTACACAAACCATGGAAGCTTTATTGAGTGAAGGATATTTTGTGCTGTTCGTAATTATTGCATTGGGCATCATGTTGGGGAATTTAAAATTCAAAGGGTTCTCTTTGGATTTATCTGCCGTAATTTTCATCGCCTTATTAGCAGGTCATTGGGGATATATGGTTCCGGAAAATCTTAAAACTATCGGCCTTGTATTCTTTATCTTTACCATTGGCATGCAAGCCGGCCCGGGCTTTTTCGATGCGTTCCGGCAACATGGACGAGACTTGATATCAGTAGGAACTATTTTGGTTGGTTCTGCGGCAGTTTTATCTTTAGGATTTTCAGTACTATTCAATATAGATAAAAATATTGCCGTAGGGATATTTAATGGTGCACTCACAAGCACACCGGGACTGGCGGCTGCAATAGATGCCACTGGCTCATCCGATTCCGCAGTAGGATATGGATTAGCCTATCCGCTGGGAACGATAGCTGTAATACTTTTTATCCAGCTAGCACCACGGATAATGCGTATTAATATTAAAAATGAAGAAAAAGATTTTGAAGATCAAATTCTTGAAGAACACCCAACTATATACAACAAAAAGTTTGTTGTTGAAAACCAGAACATTTTCGGCAAAACGCTGAGTGAACTTGAGATCGGCACGATGACGCATGCTGTTATGACAAGAATCAAGCATAATGGAGAAATATTCTCTCCTACCCCTGACACAGTCTTAGAACAAGGAGATATTGTTAAGGTTGTCGGCACTGAAGAAGCTCTTGAGCGCGCCAGTGTTATTATTGGTCCGGAAACAGATATTGATTTAACTTTTAATAAAAACTATAAAGTAGAATGGTTACTGGTTACAAATAAGAAAATGGTCGGAAAGAGTTTTCGTGAGATGAATTTTAAAGCATACGGAGCCACTGTAACGCGGATACGCAGAAGTGGCATTGACATTATTCCCGGCCCCCATAACAGGTTACGCTTCGGAGATAAACTATTATTGGTAGCCCCGGCCTCAGACCTGAAAAATATTCAAAAAATGCTCGGCAACAGCGAAAAACGACTATCAGAGACCAACTTTTTGCCCATTGCTTTAGGGATAATCATTGGTGTTTTACTTGGTCAGATCACAATTCCTGTTTTCGGAGTATTTGATTTTAAGTTAGGAATCACCGGAGGAGTTCTTACTGCAGCCATAGCCCTTAGTGCGCTGGGAAAAACCGGTCCAATAATATGGAGTATGTCAGGCAGTGCCATAATGATTTTACGTAAACTGGGATTGCTTTTATTCATGGCAGCTGTCGGAACACATGCAGGAGCTACATTAGCTGACACTATTGCCGACCAGGGTTTTCAGCTGGTAGGCATCGGAGCTATTATTACAATAGCCCCTATGGTTATCACCCTGCTTTTGGGACATTATGTTTTCAAGATGAACCACCTTAGTTTATTGGGTGTTATTTCCGGTTCAATGACCTCAACACCGGCATTAGCCGCTATAGACTCTAAAACATCATCCAATGCACCTTCTGTGGGTTATGCTACTGTCTATCCTGTAGCGTTGGTTTTAATGATCATTTTTTCCCAGATAATGGTTAAAATCTTATAAAAAACTCTCGTTTAATCTGATAGTAATTTTTTTTGATATTCTGATTTTTCTTATCTTTATACATCATGACAGATTCCTACCCTATCGAATCGCTGGTTCCGAAACCATTTTTGCTCAACGGACTGAAACATCACCTTCCGTTAATCCAAAGAAATTTACCTGTTATGAAACAACTACCGGAGCATGATTTCTTGAAAACGTTGAAAAAGACAGGAAACAGTGTTACGGATTTTTATTACGGAACTATGGATATCGACTCCATCTGCAATGAGCTCAAAACAAAATTGGTCCGCTTAAAAGCATTCGAAAAAGAAGCTTATTACAATTGGATCATAAAACAAGACCCCTATTTTTGTTTTCGCATCAGTGATGGATCGAATTGGCTAATGCGCAAAGGAAATCAGAATGAACGATACATCCATATTCATCCGGGGAAACACAGTCATAAAACAAAGCGTCTGAAATCCCGAAGTTTGCGAATTGCTCTTTCTATGATCTATTTCAGTAAAAGCGATCAGGAGTTGTTTTCTCTTGATTTTTTAAACCAAATAAGAAGAGACAAGTTGAACCTTCCACCTGTAAAAGCTCTTTCAAACACCTACAAATGGCTTATATTTAAGCTAACGGATCATTAAAATCTAAACATAAAAAAACCCGGCTCAATAATCAGGCCGGGGATTTATTTTCGATTATATATTTCTTAGACCATTCCGGAAAATCCCATAAAAGCAAGGGCAAGAATGCCTGCAACAATAAAAGCAGCAGGAACTCCACGCATTCCTTTGGGCACATTTACCAAATCCAGATGTTCACGGAGAGAGGCAAATAAGATCATTACTAAACCAAAACCAATTGCATTCGCAATAGCAAAAACCGTACTGTGCAGCAATCCAAAATCAGTTGTACCACTGGCCTCAATAGCAACTCCTAAAATAGCACAGTTTGTTGTAATCAAGGGAAGATAAATTCCCAAAGCCTGAAATAAAGGCGGGCTGACTTTTTTCAGAATAATTTCCACAAGCTGAACTAAAGATGAGATCACGAGAATAAAACTAATAATCTCAAGGAATTGGAGCCCGTAGACTTCAAGTATATATGTTTTAATAAGCCAGGTGATGATCGTGGCAATGGTCATAACAAACATAACTGCTCCACTCATTCCGACAGCAGTGTCGGTTTTAGCAGATACGCCAACAAACGGGCAAATTCCGAGGAATTTGGCAAGTACAATATTATTGACGAATATGGCCGATATCAGGATTATAATATATTCCATGGTATATCTTTTTTATTATTAATTTTTCTTGATCGCTCGATGAATTGCAATAAGGTAGCCCAGTCCAATAAATGCACCGGGTGCCAGTACAAAAGCTAACATAAGATCGGCATCGATAAGTGAAACACCAAAGAGAGCTCCTGACCCAAGTATTTCACGCACGCCACCCAGAATAGTCAAAGCAATGGCAAACCCAAAACCCATACCTAATGCATCTATAATAGAGGAAAGGGTATTATTCTTTGAGGCAAAACCTTCAGCACGTCCCATCACAAGGCAGTTTACAACGATCAGCGGGATAAACAAACCCAGTTCTTTATGTAGTGAAGGCAAATAAGCATTCATAGTAAGATCCACTATCGTTACAAATGATGCAATAATTACAATGAACGACGGGATCCTTACTTTTGGGGGAATACCTTTTTTAATAATGGACACGACTATATTTGACATCAACAAGACAAATGTCGTAGCTAACCCCATCCCCAGTCCGTTGATGGCTGATGTAGTAACTCCTAATGCCGGGCAAAGACCCAACATCATGACAAACACAGGATTTTCCTTGAACAATCCTTTTGTAAAATTTTGTACTTGATTCATTATTCGCCTCCTTTTATTTCTTGATTGAAAGCTTTGTAAGCCCGTTCAACAGCATCACAATATGCTCTTGAAGTTATTGTCGCTGCTGTAATTGCATCTACATCTCCTCCGTCTTTTGATACAGACAAATTAAACTCAGCAGGATTTTTTCCATTAAATTGTTTACTCCATTCGCTCTTGCCCTTTTCCATTTTATCGCCTAAACCAGGTGTTTCCGCATGTTGCAACACAGATATATTTTTTATTGTTCCATCCGGTAAAAATCCGACCATAATTTTGACAAGCCCGGAGTAACCTTTAGTAGAAAAAGATTCAATAGCAACCCCTACTAGTTCGCCATCTTCTTTTGCTTTATACAAAACTATCTCCTTACCATCTTCTGTTTCAATGGTTTGTGTGTCCTGAGTAATTTTATTATCATAATCCGGAAGCACATTTTGCAACGCTGCATTGGTTTTTTCCTCCTGATTTCTCTCGATAGGCGTTTTGGTAGCTTTATAAACACCCCCCAACGCTAATGCGGCTACTGCGGTAACAATAACCATTGTCAGGAGCATATTCGTAAATGTGGATTCTTTATTTGCCATAACACTGGATATTTTTCTGTTTTAGTTAACCGGTTGCTTTTCCCCAAAGCGCTTTGGTTTGGTATAAGTATTAATTAAAGGTGTAAAGCCATTCATAAGAAGAATAGCAAAAGAAACACCTTCCGGATAGGGCGTAAAGACGCGGATCAGGATTGTCAACACACCTGCACCAACACCAAAAATCAGCATTCCTTTTTTAGACATTGGCGATGATACATAATCTGTCGCCATATAAAAGACACCTAACATTAATCCACCTGTAACCATGTGAAATAATGGATCTGCATATTGTGAGGGGTCCGCAAGCCAAAGGATACCGGCAAATACAAATGAGGACACCAGATAAGAAACCGGGACATGCCAGGTAATAATCTTACGGGCAATCAAATAAACACCTCCCAAAATCAAGGCCAGGGCGGAAATTTCCCCCATAGAACCACTCATACTACCCAATAATTGATTTACATAATCCGGTGTAACTGCATTTGCACCTTGTTCATTGAGTATTCCTAAAGGTGTTGGTCCTGTAACCGTATCCAATGTTTTTGCATCCAAACCCGCAAAAGAGAAAAATTCTCTGGAAACAATAGGCTTCGGCCAGGTAGTCATAGCTGCAGGAAAGGAAATAAGCATAAAAACGCGACCTACCAGGGCCGGATTAAATGGGTTTTTTCCCAGTCCGCCAAAAGACATTTTTCCCATTCCGATAGCAACGATGGCACCGGCAATCAACATCCATGCAGGAATACTTGTTGGCACATTAAAGGCCAGCAAAATTCCTGTAACTATGGCTGAGCCATCAGTAATTGTAACAGGGCCTTTTATTACATATTTTTGAATCACATACTCTACAGCCATACATGCAACTATAGAAATCAGCATGACGCGTAATGCGCCCAATCCAAACATATAAAAAGAAACCAACATAGCGGGGATCATAGCCATCACGACACCATACATTGCTTTCTCAATTGTCCAGTTTCCACGCACATGCGGGGAGCTTGATATGATTAATTGATTCTTCATTGCCTTTGAATTTTACTTTTGCTTTCTATTTCGAATCATTTCACTTGTTTTGGCCTTGCCTACTCTTACATACTCCAGCAATGGCCTATTGGACGGGCAAATATAATTACAGGAACCACATTCGATACAGTCCATTATACCATTTGCCTCCGCATCTTCAGGTCTTTCTAATTCTCCGAATTGGTGCAGCAGATAGGGTTCTAATCCCTGCGGACAAACTTCCGTACATTTTGCACAACGAATACAGTTCCTGGGATCAGCAAATTTTGCTTCTTTTTGGGTCATAATGAGAATACCGGCAGTACCTTTCGTTGCCGGAACATCCAGAGAAGGAAGGGCTTTGCCGGTCATAGGACCTCCGGAAACAATTTTACCTGTATCTTCCGGTAATCCACCAACATGCTCCACAAGTTCACTTAATGGTGTTCCAAAACGAACTTTTAAATTGGCTGTCTTTTGCAAGTTTTTACCTGTTACCGTTATAATACGGTCTATTAAAGGTTTATTTTTTTGAACGGCTTCATAAACTGAATAAGCTGTGGCCACATTATTCACAACGCAACCAACATCTAAAGGTAGTTTGCCACCGGGTACTTCGCGATTAACAAGCGCTTTTATCAATTGCTTTTCACCTCCCTGTGGATATTTTACTTTCAGAGGTTCTACTGAAATTCCCTTGAAATCTTTAAGCATAGACCTTATATGGTCAACGGCATCCATCTTATTATTTTCAATGCCGATAATCGCTTTATCTACACCAAGCCCTTTCATCAGAATTTTAATTCCGATGAGCATTTCTTCCGTCTTTTCCAGCATCAGCCGGTGATCATTCGTAAGATAAGGCTCACATTCGACCCCGTTGATAATAAGATATTCAATTTTCTTCCCTTCCGGAACCATCAATTTAACGTGAGAAGGAAATGTGGCTCCGCCAAGACCAACTATTCCGTTGGCTTTCATTTTATTAACGATTTCATCAGGATTAGCTGTAATCTCCCGGATTATATCCTCTGAACGATCAATATCTTCTTCCCACTCCTCTTCATCAGCCACATCAATAATAACGGCCTGTCTTTTATATCCACTGGCATCAAGCACATTGTCTATTTTTTTGACTTTTCCGGTATAAGGAGAATGAATATTTGCAGAAATAAATCCGGCAGTTTCGCCAATCAATTGACCGGTTTTCACCTGATCCCCTCTTTTAACCAGCAGTTTTGCCGGCGCTCCCAAATGTTGTGAAACGGGAATAATACCTTGTTTGGGAAGCGGAAATTCCTCTATTGGCTGACTGGCCGCCATTTTATTTTCCGCAGGATGTATACCGCCTAATTTGAATGTTTTCATATCTATAGCCTCCTACTTATTTTCAGGATTTCCCGGCGCAGAATTATCATTATTCTTTTGTTTTGATGATTGTTCGGAGTCATTTCCGGATTCATCTTTCTTAGCATCTGCTGATGATGAACTCGATTTTTCCTTTGAACTTTTCTCCGGAGAAGCTGTAGCTTTTTTATCCGCTGCTGCTTTTTTGGGTTGAGCTTTGTCTTTACCTGCTCCTTTTTTCTTCTCTTTTTGCTTGGAATAATTTTCTTTGGCTTTTTCAGCTAATTTATCCGTCATCTCAGGAAAGTTAGCTTCAACGATAGCACTTGTCGGGCATATCGGCACGCAAAGGCGACATAATTTACACTTTTCAGGATCGATATATGCTAAATTATTTTCCAATGAGATGGCATCAAACGGACAAGCAGTTACGCACTGACCGCAGCCAATACAGGATACAGAACAATGTTTTTTAGAAACGGCTCCTTTTTCAATATTAATACAGGAAACAAAAACTCTTTTATCTTTTTTACCTTTAGGCCTGAGTTCAATAATATCTCTGGGACAAGCCTCAATACAAGCACCGCATGCCACACAATTATCTTCTATAACCACGGGCAATCCTGTTTCTTCATCCATGTACATGGCATCAAAATCGCAGGATTCAACGCAATCGTCTAATCCCAGGCATCCATTGGGGCATCCGGATTCACCGGCAAAAAGGGAATGGGCAAATGCGCATGATTGAGGTCCCTCATACTCTACTTTTTTCGGGGCATTTGTTTTTGTGCCATTGCATCGTATAACAGCAACTTCTGGTTCTTTCTCAGTAACCTCTACACCTAATATGGGGGCAACTTCTTTGTTTAACTCATTCCCGCCCACCGGACAAAAGAGATTTTCAAGGTCGCCTGTTTTTACTAATGCCTCAGCAAATGCACGACAACCGGCATAGCCGCAACCTCCACAGTTGGCTGCCGGTAATATTTCTTCGATCTGGTCAATACGTGGATCTTCAATAACTTTGAATTTTTGAGCAACGAAATACAAAATCACTGCTGCTGCACCACCTATTGCACTTAATGAAATAACCGCACTTAAAATAATTTGACTCACCGCTTACTCCTTCTTTTGATGAAATTTTAAAACCCTGTTATTTATTTAACGCAAGGCAAAAGTATAAACAATTGTTAAAATGGAAAAAACATGAAGGCAAACCTTATTTTGTTCATTTACTGACAATTAAATATTTTGGAGGGCAGGATTAGCTTTTTAAATTTATCGGAATATATTGATTATCTGAATATTGATAAAATTGTTTAGAAAGCCTCTAAATTATTGAAAAGTAGCAATTTAGAGACTATATGGGCAAAA
>JBNJGZ010000053.1:0-13896 GCA_051748065.1 Bacteroidota bacterium | reverse complement strand
CTTCCTTTACGATCCATTTATTTTCAACACCTATGTTATGAAGTGTTTTTTCGAGGTATTCCACCATTTGTGGCGGGCCACAGAGATAAAAGTATTGTTCGAGGGAGGACAATTGCTCTTTTAAGAAGGTTTCATCGATATAGCCATAAAAGTATTTGTCTGTTTTTTCTTGTGAAAGAATATTGATGAGTTTGTCTCCCAGCATACTTTTTAGTTCGTCATGCAAAATAATATCTCTGGATGTTTTATTTTCGAATATCACCTGAATATCCTGTAATTTACCTTCTTTTTCCAGTTTTCTCAGAATAGCAATAAACGGTGTAATTCCGGCGCCTCCGGCAATAAGCGTACCGGGTCCCTGATAAGTAATTGCACCGAATACATCATGGATCAACAGATGGTCTCCGACTTCTAAGTCGAGAAGTTTATCGGTAGTCCCATCATGTTCCGGATAAGTTTTGATGATAAACTCCAACTCGTTATCTTCAGGTAGTGAAGTAAATGTGAACGGTCTGGTTTCTTTTTTCCATCCCTCTTTGTCAATAGCTACTTCTGTGGCCTGACCGGGCTCAAAGGAGTAATTATAAGGTTTTTCCGTGGTTATCTTGAGCGTATCATGGGTTACATGTTCAATGCGATTGATTTTTACTCTATGTTCTTCCATAATTTTGTGTTTTAGCTATTTGGTTTTTTTTCGTTTTGATTGGATTTCTCTTCCGTTTCGTCGTTTACTTCCCGGGCTTCCTTTATTTTATTCTTCCGCCATATCAGGTAAAGAACTATTATAGCCAGAGGTAAAATGATATAAACCAAAATATTGGTTATAGAGCCAAAAAAGTCTACAGGTTCTCCATTGGTTGATGGCAGGTTGGATGGTTTTTGTGCAACTCCCGGAATAATACCGGTTGTAAAAAACAAAACAAGGGTCCATATTAAAGGGATAACCATTCGAATGGCTGCTTTGTAATTTAGCTTTTTATTTATCATAGATGCTTGATTCTATATAGTTATTGAATGGGTAAACAAGGGTAAAAATGAAAAGTTCAAAATCAAAAAGGGCTAAAAATAAACAGACAAAAAAAAGCCGGGCAAAACCCGGCTTAGAATAATGTATTTTAAATAAGAAGATATTTTATTCTTCTCCTCCTGCTTTTTCTTCAGTGGCACCTTCCTCAGCACCTTCGCCTTCTTCGCCTTCACCTTCACCTTCTTCCTCTTCTTCTTCAATCATATCTTCATCAAGCATAGCATCGCGGGCAGCAATTACAGCAACAACTGTAGCTTCCGGAGATGCAATATATTCGCGGTTTTCTTGTGGAAGGTCTGAAATATGCACTGCCATATTGATTTCTAAGCTGGAAATATCAATTTCAATTCTTTCCGGCATATCTTTTGGCAATGCTCTGATAAGTACATAACGCATTTTGCTAAACAGGTTCCCGCCTGCCTGCACACCAGGTGCAATGCCATGGGTGCGTATAGGGATATTCATTACAATAGGTTCGTTTCCGGAGAATTCCATAAAGTCAATATGAACAATATTATCCGTTACCGGATGAAATTGATGTTCCTGAATAATTGTATTATGTTTTTCACCATCTATATTGAGTTCGATAAAATATCTTTCCGGAGTAAAAACAATTTTATCCAGTGCTTTCTTATCAACAACTATATGGACTTCTTTTTCTCCACCGTACATTATCGCAGGTATTTTTCCCTGTTCCCGTAACTTCTTCGCATATGCTTTGCCGGTGTTCTCTCTAACCGAGGCTTCCAGTTGTACTGTTTTCATGATATTTCGTTTTGTTCTGTTAGCAATTTATCACAGGGTTTATTCCTGTGTCCCAAAAATCAGAGCGCAAAAGTAATAAAATTCTATGGATAGCAATAAAAAAATTTGTTTTTTGATTGATTCTTTGCGCTGGATCAGTTTGTTTCCTTGTTATTCCTTTATAGCAGCGTTTTAAATTCAAAATGTGTACTGATGGATTGATTGTTATGTACACGGCTGATAACATCTGCAAACAAGTCAGCAGAGCTTAATACGGAGATTTTTTCATGATCTTTTGTAGGAAGCGTATCAGAGACAATCACTTCGTTCAGGACAGATTGTTCGATTTTTTCGTAAGCATCACCGGAGAATACGGGATGAGTACAAACTGCTCTTACACTTTTTGCTCCCTGTTCCATCATTATATCGGCAGCTTTGCAGATTGTCCCGGCCGTATCAATGATATCATCCACAATAACAACGTCTTTCCCTTTCACATCACCGATAATGGTTATTGAGTCAATCGCATTGGCTTTCGAACGTTGTTTATAACAAATGACAAGGTCTGTGTTGAGGAAATTGGCATAAGCTGCAGCTCGTTTGGTTCCGCCAGTATCCGGAGTAGCGATTACCATGTTATCCATGTTTTTTGCTTTCAGGTGGGGCACAAAGATGGAAGAGGCAAACATGTGATCAACCGGCAGGTCTACAAAGCCCTGTATCTGATCGGAATGCAGGTCCATGGTTATTATCCGGTCAACACCGGAGGCTACCAGTAGGTTGGTTACCAATTTGGAGCCAATGGATACTCTGGGCTTATCTTTCCGGTCCTGACGTGCAAAACCGAAATACGGGATTAAAGCTACGATCCGGTTTGCTGAAGCACGGCGTGCAGCGTCGATCATGAGCAATAACTCCAGCAAGTTATCCGAAGGGGCAAATGTAGACTGAACGATATATACATCGTTCCCGCGAATTGTCTCTTCAAAAGAAGGCTGGAATTCGCCGTCGCTGAAGGTGTTAACAATGACTTCGCCTAAGCTTGTTCCGTAGCTTTCGGCTATTTGTTCGGCCAGATAACGGCTGGCCCGGCCCGAAAATATGTTTACGTGTGACATGGTGCTGTGGTGTGATTTTTTTGGTGATGCAAAAGTAAAAAATTCCACGATATAATTCCATTTATTTGGAGATCAGTAAAAAAAAGATTTTTTTGATAGGTTGAAGCACTGACATTTAGCATGATATTTAGAATGAGCCAAAAAACTGTTTGCAAAACCCTAAAATAATATTACTTTTGCAACTGCGTTTTTAAACTGGAATAAAAGAACGATTCCCTGATAATGCCCAGGTGGCGGAATTGGTAGACGCGTTGGTCTCAAACACCAATGGGGTAACACCCGTGCCGGTTCGACCCCGGCCCTGGGTACAAACAGTTAGGAGCAAGAGTATTGAGCGAGAGCGAGGTGCTGTTGCTCTTTTTTTTTAAATTGTATTTTTAACTTATGGCATCAGTTTATATTTTATATTCTTCACATTCAGATAAATACTATATTGGTAGTTGTTTTTTTTAAAACGTCCATTTCGCACCCAGTGTCGGGTTGATTTGAAAGCCTTTTTTAACAAAATTATTGGCAAATTCAATTTCAGTACCCAGGGACAGATGGTCGTTAAAATTATACCATAACTGAGGCTCAGTTTGGAAAACATAGTCCGCATCATAAAGACCATCATTATTAAAGTCTACAGGTTCTTTCCAAAAGTCGGCAAAACCTGCAAATGTAAACTTGCCTTCAAAATAATTCAGTTCCCAGACCCCGGTGATCTGAAATGACAAGTCCTCCACATCGCGAATATATTTGTACATAAGCTGCAGTGTAAAAAACCTGGAAAAATCTTCGTTGGCAAACGTATAATGCCCTCCGGCCAGCCAGGCATCATTGATCTGGTATGCACCGGTATAAGGCTTTGCCTCATACTGTCCGAATCCACCATTGTACTCCAGATGAACTTCAAAAGGAGAATTCCAGAACTTTAACCCACGAGCGATTTCAAAATAGGCCATATTGACTCCGGTTAAATTATCTGAAATTCCATAATCCATATCAATAAAATAAAAAGTAGAGCCCCATTTATCGGGCTTGTACATTTCAACAGTGGAGGTTAAATATTGACGGTCTTTTCCGAAATCGTAATGCAATTGAATATTTTGAGCAGTCAGGTTAAGCCCTGCTAATAAAGCTAAGGTAATGAATAGCTGTCGCATAAATCAGGATTTATTATAAATAAGGATTGTTTCAAATTTGAAGCAAAGAAACTATTAAAAGCCAAAATAATCAACAAAAAAAAGCAGGCTGAATTTTTATTGCTCAGCAGAATTAATTATCTTTACGTTTTCAAAAAAAATCAAAAGCCATGACAAAGAAAATTTCACCAACACTGGACAATCTGAAAGAATTTTTTCCTTCAGAATTTACCGAAGAACAGAAAGCAAAAGCGCAGACTTTATTTTTAAAACATCTGGCCGCTACAGCACATCATCATTATAAAGGAAAGATACAAACTTTACCGAAAGCCCCTGTCCCGGCATTCAATTGGTTTAATGTATGGTATACACCGGGAGTTTCAAAGGTGTCTACTTCTATTCGTGATGATAATGATGCTTCTTTTGAAATGTCAAACCGCGGAAATCTAGTTGCTGTTGTCAGTGATTCCACGCGTGTTTTGGGTGACGGGGATGTTACACCTCCCGGAGGCCTTGGTGTGATGGAAGGAAAAGCTTTTCTGATGAAATATCTTGGTGGCGTGGATGCTGTGCCGCTTTGCGTTGATAGCAAAGACAAAAACGGAGAGCCTGATCCTGATAAGATTATTGATTTTGTAAAAATGGCACAACACAGCTTTGGAGCTGTGAACCTGGAAGACATCAGCCAGCCGAATTGCTATAAAGTTTTGGATACATTGCGTGAAGAATGCGATATTCCCGTATGGCACGACGATGCGCAAGGTACGGCCTGTGTGACCCTGGCAGGATTGATTAATGCACTGAAGCTGGTGAAAAAGAAAATCAGTGAATCAAAGATTGTTCTTTTCGGCGCCGGAGCTTCAAATACAACGATTGCACGGTTGTTGATTACGGATGGTGCAGACCCCAAAAATTTGATTTTATTTGATTCGAAAGGCAGTCTCCATAAAGACCGGGAAGATATTAAAGAAGACAAGCGGTTTTATCGTAAGTGGGAATTGTGCGAAACAACCAACCCTGAAAAAATAAAGACCATGGAAGAGGCTATGAAAGATGCCGATGCATTAATTTCATTGTCAAAGCCCGGGCCAGATGTTATCAAGCCGGAATGGATTTCACTGATGGGGGATCAATCTATTGTGTTTACCTGCGCTAATCCCGTACCTGAAATTTATCCTTATGAAGCAAAAAAAGCCGGAGCTCATATTGTTGCTACGGGTCGCGGTGATTTTCCCAATCAGGTGAATAACTCCATTGGTTTTCCGGGCATTTTAAAAGGAGCTCTGATGGTTCGTGCTACAGGAATTACAGATACTATGGCGATAGCTGCCGCTCACGCCCTGGCAGATTACGCTGAAAAACGTGGTATTAATCCGGAAAATATTGTGCCTACCATGGATGAAGCATCCGTATTTCCGGAAGAAGCTACAGCAGTAGCTATGCAGGCTATAAAAGATGGTGTGGCCCGAAGAGAACTTACTTATGAACAGGCCTTTGAAATTGCTCGGCATGACATTGAGGAAGCCAGAAATGCGACTAAAATGCTTTCCGAACAAGGGTTTATTGAGCAGCCTCCTCAACATCTTATTGATGAGGCTTTTCAGAAAGCAGTGAAAGAAGTAAGTTAATTTTTGTTCTCCTTTAGAATTTTTTTTCTTTTTTTGTAAGCATTTTCAAAATGTATTTTTTTTGAAAATGCTTACTTTTGTTTTTTTGCCAAGTTATAGCCTATGTATGAATATATTTCCGGAAAATTGACAGAAAAAAACCCGGCTTATGCTGTTGTTGAGTCCAATGGGGTAGGGTTCTTTCTGAATATTTCACTGCAAACTTTTACAGCCTTGTCCGAAGGTGAACAAAAAGGAGAATATTGCAAATTGTATACTCATCTGGTAGTGCGAGAAGATGCACTTATTCTTTATGGTTTTACAGACAAAAAAGAGCGGGAATTGTTCCGCCATTTGATTTCGGTCAACGGCGTGGGTGCTAATACTGCACGCATGATATTGTCATCATTGAATACAAATGAAGTGTACGAGGCTATATTGCAGGAACAAATTGGCACTCTAAAAAGCGTAAAAGGCATTGGGGCTAAGTCTGCCCAAAGAATTATTCTGGATCTGAAAGATAAATTGAAAAAAGACCAAAGTGAAGTAGATATTTTAGACTCCGGATACAATACCAAAAGAACTGAAGCGTTATCAGCTTTAACCATGCTTGGTTTTCAAGAGAGTGCTGCAGAAAAGGTTTTATCAAAAATATTAAAATCAGTTCCTCCTGAGAGCTCGGTTGAAGAAATCATAAAAGAAGCGCTGAAGGCATTATAGTTGGTAAAGGATGAACCCAAAGAACATTTTGAGAATTGATTCATTTCAATAAATACATTTTTAGCTCCGTTGTTGTCCTCCTGTTGTTAATCCTTAAGGTTAATGATGGGTTTGCCGGTAATTCAGAAAACTCTGATTTGCTAACTTCAGGCCCTGTTACCTTATTTCCACCGGACTCTTTGGATAATGATTCCCTCAACGGTGATTCCATTCAATATCCTTTTCCTGAAGAGATGTCGGTATATGACATAAGTACGCGCCATAAGTTATACCTTGAAAATCCCGAAAATATATCCACTGAGATTGAGTATGATCCCGAGACCAACCGCTACTATTTCCAACATAAAGTCGGTTCTTTGCAATATCGTCCGCCTTCCTATATGACTCTGGAGGAATATATGGATTATGATATGAAACAAAGTATGCGCCAACATTGGAAAGGCAGGCTTGAGGCCGAAGCCAGCGGAGAAGATGGTGGCGTTATTCCAAGTATTAACATAGGCGAAGTGGGAGAAGATATCTTTGGCGGTAATACAATTGATATTCGCCCACAGGGAACTGTGGAGCTGATCTTTGGCGTAATGTCCAGCCACAGGGAAGACCCTTCTTTGGATGAAAAACAACAGCGGACCACCAATTTTGACTTTCAGGAAAAAATTCAAATGAATGTCGATGCCAAAGTCGGAGATAAAATCGATTTTGGAGTTAATTATAATACGGAAGCTACCTTTGATTTCGATAATAAAATGAAGCTTCAATATGAGGGAGATGAGGATGAAATAATAAAAACGATAGAAGCCGGTGATGTTACTATGCCGAGTGAAAATACGCTTATCCGGGGAAGCCAGAGTTTATTTGGGGTGAAATCCAAACTGCAATTTGGAAAAACAACGGTTACTACGGTATTTTCCAAGCAGGAAAGTGAAACATCCAATATTACTGTTGCCGGTGGTGCCGAGAAAAAAGAGTTTGAAATTCAGGCAGATGAATATGAAGAACGAAAGCATTATTTTTTAGCACAATATTTCAGAGATCAGTTCGATGAAGCCCTGGAAGACCTTCCGGTGGTGAATTCTCCCGTAAATATTAAAAAAGTAGAAGTATGGGTTACGAATATTGGTCCGGCTACCGAAGAAAATAGAAACATTGTGGCTTTTCAGGATCTTGGAGAGAAAGAACCTTATCATGATAACATTAATCCGAACTTCAACAGCGATAAATATCCGGATAATTCATCCAACGATATGTTAACCTTTTTGTTGGATAAAAATAAGCTAAGAAATGTGAATGATGTATCCAATTATTTGACTAGTCCTCCGGCAAACTTTGATAATAGCATTGATTTTGAAAAAGTTGAAAATGCAAGAAAATTAGAGTCATCGGAATATACACTAAATTCCAAATTAGGATTTATTTCTTTGAATTCCCGTCTGGATGCTGATCAGGTTTTGGCTGTAGCTTATGAATTTACCGTCATTGGCAGTGATTCTGTTTATAAGGTAGGTGAGTTTTCATCTGATGGAATCACATCGCCTAAAGCATTGGTAGCAAAGATGTTAAAAAGCACGTCTCAGAATACCCAGGTTCCTATGTGGGATTTGATGATGAAAAATGTTTATTCCTTAGGGTCTAATCAGGTGAGCAATGAAGATTTTCGTTTTAATGTCCTGTACGAAAAAGCAGAGTCCGGAGTTCCAATGGGATATCTTACCGAAGGTGATATTGATGGGGAACCGTTAATTCGTGTTTTAAACATGGATAATGTCAACGTAAATATGGATCCTGTCCCCGATGGTGTTTTTGATTTTATTGATAATGCGGCATCCAGTGGTGGAACGATAGAATCTAAAAGTGGACGTGTTTATATTCCTGTAGTGGAACCTTTTGGTAGTTCACTACGCGAAGCTATCGGTGATCCCAAAATAGCCGACAAATATGCTTATGACTCACTCTATACCATGACTAAGCATAATGCCCGTCAATATCCGGATAAGAACCGGTTTATTATGAAAGGAGAATACAAATCGTCCTCTGGTTCGGAAATATCTTTAAACGCAATGAATATTCCTGAAGGTTCAGTTACTGTTTCGGCCGGTGGGGTTCCATTAAAAGAAAATGTAGACTATACCGTAGATTATACATTGGGAAGAGTTAAAATTATTAATGAAGGGGTATTGAATTCCGGTACACCAATCGATATATCGTTGGAATCGAACTCTCAATTTAATGTGCAAACGAAGACACTTCTCGGAACTCATGTAAACTATTCACTGAGTGATGAAGCGAATATAGGTGCTACGATCATGAATCTTACCGAAAGACCGATAACTCAGAAGGTAGATTATGGTAATGAGCCTATATCTAATACTTTATGGGGTTTAAACGGGACCTATCAGGAAGAATCGCGCTTATTAACCAAATGGGTTGATAAACTGCCGTTCATTGAAACAAAAGAACCGTCCAATATAACGGTAGATGGAGAGTTTGCCCATCTGATTCCTGGACATGCAAGGGGCATTGGTAAAGTCGGAACATCCTATATTGATGATTTTGAAGGAAGTGCTTCCGGAAGGGATATTAAAAATCCCGGGCAATGGAAGCTGGCAAGTACTCCCCAGAAGCAACCTCAATTGTTTCCCGAAGCTGAAACCGACAGCATCGCCTATGGCTTTAACCGTGCTAAGTTTAATTGGTTTGTTATTGATCCTTTGTTTGTCAGAAACAACAACTTAACTCCCGATCATATTCAAAATAATGATGATCTACAATCCAATCATTATGTCCGGGAAATCATGGAAAAAGAAGTATTTCCGAATAAAGAAACACCCAACAATCAGCCAACAAATATGGCTGTTTTGAATCTTGCTTATTATCCGGACGAACGAGGGCCATATAATTTTGATGTTGAAGGAGGGCAGTTTTCGGCAGGAATTAATGCTGATGGAACACTAAAAAACCCTGCTTCCCGCTGGGGCGGTATTATGCGCAAGATTGACGGTACCGATTTCGAAGCTACCAACATTGAGTATATTGAGTTTTGGATGATGGACCCTTTTATTGATCCGGATGGAACAGGCCCCAAGCAGCCATTACAGGATGATGGAGACCTTTACTTTAATCTGGGGGATATTTCAGAAGACGTTTTAAAGGATGGACGAAAATCTTTCGAAAATGGGTTACCCACATCATCTACGGTAACTGATGTAGACACTACTATGTGGGGAAGGGTCCCAACACTCCAGGCATTAACAAATTCTTTTGACAATAATCCTTCTTCACGGGAATATCAGGATGTAGGCCTTGATGGACTAAGTGATGAAGCAGAACGTGATTTTTATCAGGCTACGTATTTGGATAGGATTGCCAATGCACCAGGCTTGGGTACCAATTCTCAGGCTTATCAGGAAGCCAGTGATGACCCATCCGCCGATAATTACCATTATTTCAGAGGGTCTGATTATAACAATCAGAAATTAGGCATTTTAGAGCGATATAAAGAATTTAACGGATTAGAAGGCAATTCAGCTACTGCAGATCAGTCACCGGAACCGTATCCGACTATGGCGACAACAATGCCGGATGTGGAGGATATAAATCAGGATAATACCTTAAGTGAAGCCGAACGTTATTACCAATACCATGTTCACCTTGATCCGCAAGAGATGAAGGTTGGTCAAAATTATATTACTGATGTTTATGAAGCACCGGTTACACTGAAAAATGGGAACCAGGAACAAGTAAAATGGTATCAGTTTAAAATACCGGTTCGTGAGCCTGATAAGGTTGTAGGCTCTATTCAGGATTTTAAATCAATACGGTTCATGCGAATGTTCATGCGTAATTTTGATGAACGAGTGGTTCTTAGATTGGCTACACTTGAACTTATAAGAAGTGATTGGAGGAAATATAATTATTCTTTACTCTACCCCGGGGATTATGTGCCTAATGACCAGCAAAGCCAAACGTCTTTTACCGTTTCTGCTGTTAATATAGAAGAAAACGGACAACGCCAGCCGATCCCTTATGTGTTGCCTCCGGAAATCGAACGGGAAACCAATCTGGGTACCACCAATTTGCAAAAGATGAATGAGCAGTCCCTCAGTATGAAAATTCTTAATTTGATTGACGGAGATGCCAGAGCTATTTACAAAACGGCAGATATGGACATGAGAAGGTATAAAAATCTGGAAATGTTTATCCATGCAGAAAAAGTCAATAAAGATCAAATTATTGAAGATGGTGATCTGACTGTCTTTGTGCGTTTAGGGTCTGATTTCACCAATAATTATTACGAATATGAAGTTCCGCTCGAATTCACTCCATGGAATACTTCCGGTTTTGATGAAGAGGCTATCTGGCCTGAATCCAACAGGATGAAGATAGATCTGCAAAAAATAGTAGATGCCAAGCAGGAGCGTAACGTGGAAATGAGAAAAGGCAATAATAATTATAATCTCAATACTCCTTATACAACTTATGTTGATGGCCGGAAAGTTACAGTCAAAGGAACTCCCAATCTGGCAGAAGTGAAAACCATTATGATCGGAGTTCGTAACCCGAAAAAAGAGTCTGTATCTTCCGATGATGATGGGCAAGAGAAAAGCGCTGAAATTTGGGTGAATGAGATGCGCCTTACCGACTTTCAAAATGAAGGCGGTTGGGCTGCTAATGTCCGTATGGCCGCTGATCTTGCTGATCTTGGTAATGTTACTGTTGCCGGTAATATGAGTACTCCGGGTTTTGGTAGTATTGATCAAAGCATTACCGAACGGCAAAATGAAAAGAATTACCGGTACGATTTTGCCACTAACCTCCAGTTAGGAAAGTTTTTCCCCGAAAAAACCGGTATTAATATCCCGATGCATTTTGATTATTCCGAATCGTTTAGTGATCCTGAATATAATCCCCTTAACCCGGATGTTAAATTTGAAGATGACCTGGAAACTTATGAGTCAGAACATCAGAGGGATTCCATACGAAATTATTCCCAGGATTATACACGGCGAAAAAACATTAACTTTATGAATGTTCGTAAGGACAGAACAGGAGGTTCTTCTGATCCCAAACCCTGGGATATTGAGAACTTTAACCTGTCCTATTCTTTTAACGAAATTTATCACCGCGATATTGATGTGGAACATGATCTGCAAAAAACCTATACCGGAGCACTGGGTTATAATTTTTCTACGAATCCCAAACCTGTGGAACCCTTAAAAGATGTTGATTTTTTAAGTAGCCCATACTTTTCATTAATTCGTGACTTTAATTTTAATTACATTCCCCGGACATTGTCATTCCGGACTAATGTAAACAGGCAGTATAATGAACACCTGATGCGGAATAAAACCCGGGCTGATATTATCATCGATACGAATTATGTGAAAACTTTTGATTGGAACAGACAGTATGACCTAAAATATGATCTTACAAAATCACTAAAAATTGATTTTCGTGCTGATGCTATGGCCCGTGTTGACGAACCTTCCGGACGATTGGATAGAGAAGATAGCGATTATTCAGCGAAAATGGATACGATATGGGACAATGTTATGGACCTGGGCCGTATGAATCAGTATAATCATGTAGCTACAGTGAATTATAATATTCCGTTTGCAAAATTACCACTGCTAAATTGGATCAATGGAAATGCAAAGTATAAAGCGAACTATAATTGGCAGGCAGCTTCACGCTCTGCTGTCTATCTGGGAAATACGATTGAGAATTCCAATACGGTGCAGTTAAACGGAAGTTTAAGTATGAATACGTTGTATAATAAGATTGGATATCTGAAAGAACTGAACTCTGAGAGTGGAGGAGGCGCACGTGGCCGGAGAGGGGGTGGAAGAAATCAACGCGGACAAAGACCGGGGATGCAGAATGAAGATGAAAATAAGGAAGATAGTGATGAAAAGGAAGAAGAGGAGGACGGCATATTTAAGAAAATAATGGATAATACCCTTAAGGTTTTAATGGGGGTTAAAAATGTTTCTCTTAATTACACAGAAAATAATGGAATTGTTATGCCTGGTTTTAAAGATGATCCCACTGTGCTGGGCAATAACTTTAATTCGAATGCTCCGGGGCTTGGGTTTGTGTTTGGAGAGCAGAAAGACCTGCGGCAACGGGCATTTAAAAATGGATGGCTTACAACAAGCGACCGGCTTAATTCTGCTTATATGAAGAAGAATACCAATTCATTAAATGCCAGGGCTACTATAGAACCTTATCAAAATTTCCGGGTTGAACTTACCGCTAATAGAAATTATACCAATAATTACGAAACATTTTACCGGGCTGATTCTCTGGGGGAATTCAAAAACTATTCGGAAAATGAGCAAGGGAGCTTCAGCATGTCTTATTTTACATGGAATACTGCATTTATAAGCAATAATGATTCAGATTATTCCAATGAAAATTTTGAGAACTTCAGGTCATATTTGTTAAAAATAGCCAATCGTCTTTCAAAAGATAATCCCAATTCAGATTTTAATCAGCGCGACAGCCTTGGGTTTCCCGATGGATACAGCATGACATCACAGGATGTAATGGTACCTTCGTTCCTGGCTGCTTATGGAGGGAAAGATCCTGATAAAATAAGTTTAGATTATTTCCCTGATATACCATTGCCTAATTGGCGATTAACGTTTAATGGGCTGACAAACATTGACCTTATCGGGAAATGGTTCAAAAATGTGGATATTAGTCATTCTTACAGTTCCACATATACCATTGGCGGATATCAATCAAACACGGAATATGACGAAACAGACGATGGTTTTCAGCATATCAGGCAACAAACTGGCGTTTTTATTCCAAAATATGAGATCAATCAGGTTATGATAACTGAGCAATTTAGTCCGCTTATCAGCTTTGATATGACTATGCATAACAGCCTGTCCACCAGAGTGGAGGTGAAAAAATCCCGGAACCTGGCCTTAAGCTTTTCTAACAACCAGTTGACAGAAATTCAAAGCTCCGAATTTGTAATAGGAGCCGGATACAGGGTAAAGGATGTTCAGTTTGTTATCAAAACTGGTGGGCAATCAAGACGGTTGAGCAGTGATCTGAATATTAAAATGGATCTTTCTTTCCGGGATAATAAGACTGTTTTACGCAAATTGGTGGAAGATGCCAACCAGATTTCGGCCGGACAAAAAGTGATATCTATTAATACGTCTGTTGACTACATGATCAGCCAATCTATCAACATGAGGTTATTCTATGATCAAGTGATTAATGATCCTTATATCTCTTCGCAAATCAAAAATTCTAATATTAATGCCGGAATTAGCCTGAGCTTTACATTGGCGCAATAGGTTTAACGGATTAATTTAAAAAATGAACTTTCTCCGAACTTATTGCCGGAGCACAGCTCATTTCGTTGTGCATAGTGAATAAACGTGCTTTATGGAATTGAAAATAAAAATAAATTACCGTAGTAGCATCAGTTGAATTAACGAACGAAGCGCCCCGCCGGGGCGGGGCTACACCCCTCTGCAATTTTGAATAAGATCATAAAAAGCTTTCCCACCTTTGAATGCCTTAATTTGTTTTTC
>JBNJGZ010000052.1:0-14035 GCA_051748065.1 Bacteroidota bacterium | reverse complement strand
CAAATAACAAGAATTTCGGTTTCGGATAGCCAGGTTTACCTTCTACGTGTACCCAGTGACCTGGAAAAGCTTCCTTTGGATGCTAAAGAAAGAGAATACGTAAAAAAACAACATCGCAGGCATAAGCAAACATTCTTCAGTTTTAATAAATACGATAAGTTTTTGTTTGTATGTTTTTTGCCAAAAGCAGGCAAGAAAACAGAACAGGCGAATGATGCGCGTAAAAAGGCACATCAGGTTTTTGAAGTGTTATCACGTAATGACATTGAAAATGTTGCGGTGAAACACATTGAAAAGAAGGAACAGGAGTTATTGGCATTTGCTGAGGGCTTTTTGTTGAGTGGATATCAATTTAACAAATATAAAACCAAAGATGAGGCCGCCAACAAGAAACATTCTTTGCGTAATTTGAAGATTGTTTCCAAAACACTTTCGCCAAAAGAGTTGCAACAAATCGACATTTTAGCAAGAGCAAATTTCATGGCCCGTGATTTGGTTAATGAGCCTGTTAATCAATTAACTGCAGAAGTTCTTTCAGAGCGAATTTCAGAAGAGTGCAACAAAAGAGGCGTTTTGGTAGAGGTTATGAATAAAACGAAAATAGCGTCTCTGAAAATGGGTGGAATCATGGCAGTAAATAAAGGCAGTGTAGATCCGCCGACATTTACAATAGCCGAATGGAAACCGGAGAATTATGAAAATAAGAAACCGTTTGTGCTTGTTGGTAAGGGTATCGTTTATGATACCGGAGGAATTAGTTTGAAGCCGTCAAATTATATGACGGGTATGAAAGCAGATATGGGCGGAGCTGCAACTATGGCAGCAACCATATGCGCGATTGCAGAAGCTCGCCTTCCTATTCATGTTATAGCACTGATACCTGCGACAGATAATCGTGTGCATGGCAATACGATTGTTCCGGATGATATTATTTCAATGTATGATGGTTCTTCAGTAGAAATTGTCAATACCGATGCGGAAGGTCGTTTGATATTAGCAGATGCTCTTTCTTATGCTAAAAAATATGATCCTGAACTGGTGATTGATGCAGCTACTCTAACCGGTTCGGCAATGCGTGCCATTGGAAGCTATGGTGCTGTGGGTATGCACACAAAAGCCGGTATTCAGATGTCGAAAATGATTAAAGCAGGAGAAGACACTCATGAGCGAGTCGTTGAATTTCCTATGTGGGATGAATACGAAGAGATGCTAAAATCGGAAGTGGCCGATTTAAAGAATGTAGGAGGCCCTGTTGCCGGTGCTATTACTGCAGGGAAATTTCTGGAAAAATTTACGGATTATCCATTTATCCACCTGGATATAGCAGGTGTGGCGCTTATTGATAAAAAAGACTCATACCGCGGCGTTGGAGCTACAGGTTTTGGCGTAAGATTATTATTCCGTTTCCTTCAGCAGATGATGGAAAAATGATTACCTTCGAACTTTAAAATGTGAATCTTGTCCGGATTTTCTAATTTCTCGGATTCAGAGGGTTATTATCTTTTCTGAACTCCTTAAGAATTCGTTTCCGGGAGTGAAAAATAATAGTGTTTTTGAAACGGGGACTGATGGAATCGGGATGAGTTCCCCCGCAAATATGACGGGATAGACATAACACCGATTTAATAAAATTTAATCAGATGAAATTTTCATGGCGAAAAATTTTCGACATACAGAGAATGATTCAATGGGCTGGCCGTTTCGATACTATTGGAGCAAGCAAAAGAATGTCATTGATGGGTTACCTTGTGAAACTGTTTTCTGTTTCATCGGGGTCATTTATTGTCATTAGTAGTCATTTTACTGGCTACTGCCAAATGTATTTGTCTCAAAAAGCCCTAAAGTAAATGGCTTTGGAATAAAGTAAAGCAAAATGACTCGCGAAGCGCAAATGACCTTGGGGAAACAGAGAAAGGTTTCACAAGGTAAACTAAAAATGACATCCGTCGCAAGACGGATAAATGATGCGAAGCAAATGACAGTGAAAATTAAAAGGAAGAAAATATAACAATCATATTACCAGTATATTGAAAAACTTAAGAATATGGATAATGAAAATAATACAATAGAACGGGCTAATGTACGAGTCGGAATAACACATGGAGACATTAATGGCATTGGATACGAGATCATTATGAAAACCTTCACAGACCAAAGAATGTTTGATTTTTGTACTCCTGTTTTATATGGATCCTCCAAGATAGCTTCTTATCACCGAAAGACCTTAAATGCAACAAATTTTAATTTTAATCCCATAAAGCGTCTTGATCAAGCCAATCCGAACCGCGCTAATATCATTAATGTTTATGATGAAGAAGCCCGTATTGATTTAGGTAAGTGTACCGATATCGGGGGAAAGTTATCGCTGATTTCTTTACAGGCTGCCACTTCCGACTTAAAACAAGATCGTTTTGATGCATTGGTTACAGCTCCCATAAACAAACAAAACATACAATCTGAAGACTTTCATTTTCCCGGGCATACGGAATATCTGGCTCAGGAATTTGATACTTCAGATGTATTGATGATTATGGTCAGTGACCAGATGCGGATCGGAGTTGTTACCGGTCATACGCCTCTTTCTGATGTTCCCGGAATGATTACACAAAAGTTGATTATGCAAAAGTTGGAAAGCATGAACAATTCTTTAAAACGCGATTTTGGTATTCCCAAACCCCGGATCGCTGTGATGGGCCTTAATCCGCATGCCAGTGATGACGGATTATTGGGAAAAGAAGAACAAGAAGTGATTATACCTGCAATAAACCAGGCTTTTGATAAAGGGATACTTGCTTTTGGTCCTTATCCGGCAGATGGTTTCTTTGGAACGCTACAGTTTCGGAAATATGATGGTATCTTAGCTATGTATCACGATCAGGGGCTGGTGCCTTTTAAAACATTAAGCTTTGATAATGGCGTGAATTTTACTGCCGGGTTGCCTATTGTGCGCACTTCTCCGGGTCATGGAACCGGATATGATATTGCCGGCAAGAATGAAGCATCGCCGGCCTCTTTCAGGGAAGCAGTATTGCTGGCAACGGAAATTTATAAAAACAGAATCGAGTGGGACCGTATACACCAAAATCCATTGAAAGAAAATATTATGGAGAAAAAATATAATTCCGCCGAAGACAGCTCTATTGAAGATTTGCCACCTGATAATGAGTAGTTTAGTTAATAAAAGTATTTACCTTTTGATATCTGCTTATGTTATCCATTAATTATACCCCGGATCAATTATTAAAACTGACCGGAGGTGTTTATCACCAGAAAGCTTTCGAAGAAGAAAAAATTAAAGATGTACTAATTGACTCGCGGCGCCTTGTAAATCCTGAGCATTGCCTGTTTATTGCACTGAAGACGCGTAAAAACGATGGGCATAACTATGTCGCCGATCTTTATAACAAAGGTGTGCGGAATTATATTCTGGATCATATTCCGGATAACGCACAGGATTTGACTAACGCCAATATTATTTTAGTAAAGGACACATTAAGAGCGTTACAGAAGATCGGCGAATATCACCGTAAACAGTTTGATATTCCGGTTATCGGAATTACAGGCAGTAATGGCAAAACTATTGTAAAAGAATGGCTCTATCAGCTTTTGCAAAATGATTACAATATAGTGCGGAGCCCGAAAAGTTATAATTCCCAGGTTGGGGTTGCCTTATCAGCTTTGCAAATGAATGAAGGCAATAACCTGGCTATTTTTGAAGCAGGGATTTCTGAAACAGATGAGATGGAGCGTCTGCAAGCTATTGTGCGTCCTACGATCGGGATATTCACAAATATTGGCCAGGCTCATAACGAGAATTTTATCAATATTCCCCAGAAAGTAGGGGAAAAATTAAAACTTTTTACTGCTGTAAATACATTGATTTATAGTTCGGATCATTATGAAATCCGCGAACAGATTATCAAATCGGAATTATCGCATAAAATCAATATTTTTAAATGGAGTAAAAATGCGGATGCAGATCTCTTAATTCAGGATATCTCAAGGAATCAACGCCAAACGAATATCCGGGGTATTTATCAAAATCGCAATGTCGAAATAATAATTCCTTTTACAGATCAGGCATCTATTGAAAATGCGATCCACTGCTGGATGACGATGTTGCTATTGGGTTATGATAATGACACGATCAATGAACGTATGCAATCGCTTTCGCCCGTGGCAATGCGTCTGGAACTGAAAGAAGGAATTAACCATTGTTCTGTTATTAATGATAGTTATAACTCCGATTTTAATGCATTGGTGATTGCTCTTGATTTCATGAATCAACAGAAACAGCATCAGAAAAAGACAGTGATTTTATCTGATATTTTGCAGAGTGGAATGAATAATTTAACCCTATACCAGTCGGTATATGAGCTTTTAAAAGAAAAACAGATCGATCGGCTGATTGGTATCGGAAAAAATATAAGCCAGCAAAGCAATCAGTTTCAGGATATGGATGCTGAGTTTTATCCTTCAACGGATGATTTCCTTAACAGATTTTCGATTGCTTCTTTTAATAATGAAACCATTTTGTTAAAAGGGGCTCGCATGTTTGAGTTTGAGCGCATTAATAAGGTTCTTCAGCAGCAGTCGCATGAAACAGTTATGGAGATCAACCTGAATGCCTTGGTTGATAATTACAATTATTTCCGCTCTGTAGTAAAGCCCGGAGCAAAGATTATGGCTATGGTAAAAGCATTTTCTTATGGGAGCGGAAGCTTTGAGATTGCCAACATATTGCAATATCACCGGGTAGATTATCTGGGCGTAGCTTATACCGATGAGGGAGTGGAGCTCAGGAAATCGGGCATTACTTTACCTCTTATGGTCATGAATCCGGAAGAGCATAGCTTTGACATTATGATCCGTCATAATCTGGAACCGGAGATCTATAGTTTTCGTGTACTGGATTTACTGGATAAAGCTATTGAGCGGAATATTGTACAGGATCAAAAGCCGGTCGGGATTCATCTAAAATTGGATACGGGGATGAGACGCCTTGGATTTACGGAAGATGAACTCGAGGAGGTGATTTCGAAAATACAAAATAATCCGTTGATCCGTATCAATTCAGTATTTAGCCACCTGGCCGCAAGTGATGAGCCTGATGAGACAGCTTTTACAAAAAATCAAATTAGCAGTTTTGAAAAAATGGCCTCGAAAATTCAAAATCAATTTGATCATGAAATCATACGGCATATTTCCAACTCTGCAGCAATTACCCGTTATCCCGATGCGCAATTTGATATGGTACGATTAGGTATTGGTTTATACGGTGTTGCCACAGACCCTTCCATAAAAGACAAGCTGCGAAATGTGAGCCGTCTGAAAACCTCGATTTCTCAGATAAAATACATTAGTAAAGGAGAAACCGTAGGATATAGCCGTGCCTTTAAAGCGGATACCGATATGAAAATCGGAATTATTCCTATCGGATACGCCGATGGTCTTAGCCGTATTTTAAGCAATAAGAAAGGAAAGTTGTGGGTCAATGGAAATGCTGCCCCAATCATAGGTAATATATGCATGGACATGTGCATGGTTGATCTGAACGGACTTGAGGTTGAAGAGGGAGACGAGGTTGTTGTGTTTGATGACCAGCATAACATTGAAGAAATGGCTAATGATTTGGGTACAATACCTTATGAAGTACTCACCAATGTCTCCAGAAGAGTGAAACGTGTCTATTATCACGAAGGATAAATCACGTTACCTTTTTTGAAAACAAACGTGACTTCCGTCACTGGCTTGTGTTTGTTTGGAAACGGCATCACATTTTACTCTGAATAAAAAGAAGATATTGCCTCTGTCGATATGGCTTAAGCTTTCAAAATTGCCCTGGCCTTTGGAAATAATAACATCGGCAGAATAAAATTCTTTGCGAAACGCTTCGGAAGCTTCGTGCACTTCTGTGCCCGGAGCATCGTGCCCGTTATCGATAACTCTGGCTACTTCATGCATATTTACTTGTTCTGCATCTTCAACAGTAACATCATTGATGATCGGAGCGCCTCGTACAACGAATGTTATAGACAAATCCGGGTTTAGCTTTTGTATCTGCTGTATAAAAAGCTTGTCGAACACAATTTCTCCGCAATTGTCACCTAAGTATAGGAGCGTTTTAGAATTCTTTATTTGATTTTTTAATTCTTTATGGTGATCAATGTATAAAGGTTTAGAATGCTTGTAATCAATTTCTCTAACTATAGCTATTTCATCAGTGTTTTGTTTCGAGCCAAAATCAATAATGTTAGCCGCAATGGCAATTTTTAGCGCCGAGCGAAATGAATCAGAATCGGTTTTTATCACTTCTTCCAAAACAATAGCCCGTTCCTGCATCATCTGGTTATAATATTGTTTAATCGATTTATAAGGATCTCTATTGTCAGTGTGCTTTTTAATTATCTTCCAGATTTCACGAATATAGTATGGTGTGGTTTGATCCAGCTTATTTGGCGCTACAAGATTTAAAGACTCTGCCATAATCTCTTTTTTAGCAGTCTCATCCAAATCAAGGACAGATGATATTTTTAATGCTTGTTGTAAAAAACAGGGGATGCATTCAAGTTCTGGTTTCATGTGATTAAATTTTATTTCAGATCAGATTATAAAAAAAACCTTTTTATAATTTTATGATTAAGTTAACGTAACGAATCTTAACTTTTAATTCAACCATTGAGGGGTTAGCAAAGGTAAAAAAATATCTGATTTGAGCTAAAAGAAGTTTACGTTACTTTTCAATAGCAAGTTGAGTCATCGGAAAGATTGGAGTTTTTACATAAATCTTTCAGGATAGGCCTGTTTTTAGCTGGGCCTAATACAAAAAGTAAATCGCCGGCTTGTATAATTTCATTGTAAGGGTTTGAAATGATCTGATTGTCGCGGGAGATAGCGATAATAGAAAAGTTTTTTATTTTATTTTCTATAGTCTTTACATTATTTCCGGCAATATTAGAATTTGATGCTACTTTCCAGGTAGATATTTCATGCTTTGGTGACTCTACCTTTAAAGTGCTAAAACTTGAGTCGTTTTCTACTGATAAACTTCGAAGCATTTTATATTCTCCTTCTCTTATTTTTTCGATCAGCTCTTCAATTTGATCTCGAGGAATTAGGAATTTAGCTAATACACGGGCGAAAATTTCCACACTCGTTTCAAATTCTTCGGGGATAACCTCATCTGCTCCTAAATCGAGATAAATTTGGGTGTCATTAATAAATCGGGATCGAACGATTATGTGTAGGTTGGGATTTAAAGTGCGGGCATTTGTGATAATCCTTCGCATAGCAGCGCTGTCGGGAATTGCAATTACAAGAACCATAGCTTGTTTTATTCCTGCATGTTTTAACACTGTCGATTGCGTAGCATCTCCGTAAAAGATAGGGATTTTATTTTGTTGTTCTTTTTTCACAGTCTGAGGGTTCATTTCTACGACGTTATAGCGTAAATCTGCAAAGCGTGCAGCCTGGGCTACATTTCTACCAACCAACCCATAGCCAACAATAATAAGGTGATGATTTTCCGGCTTTTGCTCCCGGATTTCTTTATCTCTTACTCCACTGCGCAATCGTTCGGGTAATGGTAGTTTCATGCTGTAATCGGCCAACTTTGGAGCTATTTTGAAAATAAATGGTGTTATGGCTATCGTAATTACTGCTACGGCTAAAAAAGTTTGATAGGCATCAGTTTCTAAAACATTAGCTTCTAGTCCTACCTTTGATAAAATAAAAGAGAATTCTCCGACCTGACTCAGTATTAAGCCTACTAGCACAACAATCCGGAACGGATATCCTAAAATAATTGTTGCCACCCCGGCTATTAAAGCTTTAGCAACAAGAACAGCAACGGTAACAGCCAGAATGAGTAAGGGATTTTCAAATACAAACTGTAAGTTTAGCAACATGCCAATGGATACAAAGAAAAAGCTTGTGAATACATCCAGAAAAGGTAAGATATTTCCAAAAGCCTGGTGACTGTATTCTGATTCTGATATAATTAGTCCGGCCAAAAAGGCACCTAAGGCTAAGGAAAGCCCGATGCTTGATGTTAACCAGGCTACGGCAAATGCTATAACGAGAATAGTAAGTAAAAATAATTCACGGCTTTGGGTGCGGGCTACAATGTTTAGTAATTTGGGAACTAACGTGCGTGAGGCGTAAATGAGTATGGTAATTACTGCTGCAGCTTTAATAATTGTAATCAACATTTCCATACCCGTTGCACTGCTTTCGCCGGAAAGCATAGGAGTAAATAAGATCATCGGAACAATGATCAAATCCTGGAATATAAGAATTCCTAATGCATTGCGACCATGAGGCATTGAAACTTCGCCCCGCTCCTGAATTAATTTTAGCACTACGGCTGTACTGGAAAGAGAAGCTAAAAATCCAAGGAAAACGGCCTGCGGCCAGGGAAATCCCCAAAGCCATGTTACCAGAAAAGTTACTGCGATTGTAATTGTTACCTGAAAGAACCCTCCTATAAGAACAGTACGTTTTATGTCACGCAAAGTTTGAAATGAAAACTCTATTCCAATAGTAAATAATAGAAGAATAATCCCGATTTCTGATAACATTTCTACCTGATGGGGATTTTCAATTAGGTGAAGCGCATGTGGCCCGGCCAATATTCCTGTTATTAAAAATCCCAGAATGTTGGGAATTTTTAATTTACGAGTGGCTAGTATGACAATTACTGACAATGTCAGAATAATTACCAGGTCTCTGATAATAGGAAGTTCCATATTAAATAAAGTAAAAAATAATGATTATAAGCTAATCGAATAGACAAAACAAATATAGTAAGATTTTAAATATCAATCTGAATATAGAAATGGTTGCACTTAATGCGTGTACCTAATCTTTTACAACACAATAATCCGAAGAATTGTTTTATCGCTATTACAATTATCGTTGACAAACAAGAATGATTATTTCAATAATATCACAGACCCGCTAAGTTCAATGGGTTCGTATTTTCCTTCATGAATTTCTACTGTATAGACATACGTTCCAATGGGCAAAGCTTCTCCGGTTCCCTTATCTGTGCCGCTCCATCCTTCATTATAGTCTTCAGTTTTAAATACAATGTTTCCAAAGCGGTCGAAGATGGTAAGTTGGAATTTTGTTACGTTTTCAAAGTTTCCTTTTACTTTAAGGATGTCATTGACTCCATCCCCGTTAGGCGAAAATGCGTTGGGTATAAAGTAGGTATTACAGCGGATAACTTCCAGCACAAAATTACTTGTATCGCTGCAGCTCTTCCCGTTCATAACATTGCTGGCAGTAACGCTATACGCTTGACTTTCATCAGGTGAAACAAATACAGATGAACCGGATTGACCATTACTCCAGCTATAAGTGTCAGCTCCGTGAGCCGTTAACTCAATATGTTCTCCACGACAAATTGTATCCTTAGGAGCTGTGATTTCCGGGTCGGGATAAGGATTTACAAAGACATTGCCTGAATCAGTAGCAATACAGCCATATTGATTTGTTGCTGTCACCGTGTATGTTGTATCTGAGGTCGGACTAACATCTATTGAAGGCGAAGTGGCTCCTGTGCTCCATAAATAACTTTGTCCTCCGCTGGCATCTAATGTTCCGGTATTTCCTTTACAAATAGTGATTTCCGGAGTTACGGATAAATTCGGAGAAGGGTTGATATGTGCGATAACCGTATCCGTATCCGAGCAGCCTAATGAGTCTGTGATTGTCACTTCGTAACCGGTTGTTGTATTTGGTGAAACTCCAATTGTATCCGAAGTATCTCCTGTACTCCAGTTATAATGGCGAGCACCGGGGATAGTTGCTGTTAGTATTGCTGTATCCCCCTGGCAAATAGAGTCGTGATAGGGTGTTACGTTGGGCTTACTAACTTTTATATCTAAGGAATCCTCTAATGTATTATTGCATAAATCAGTAGTCGTTACGGTATATAAAGTAGAGGAATTGGGATTGATAACAGTGGAATTTGTTGAGTCGCCTGTACTCCAACTGTAAGAATAGGGGCTAATACCATCTTGTGTAGATGTTGACAAAACAGTGGAATCGGAAGAACAAAGTACCGTGTCTCCCGGGGTTACAGAGGAACTCATAGGAGTGTAATCTTTGATATAAGCAGTAACAGTATCACTGGTGCAGTTTCTGTCAAAAATAATATCAATTGTTTCAATAGGTTCGTTAAGCGTGTCCAACAGGGCATTAATGGTTATAGCAACAGAATCCTGACCGGCAGGAATAGTTACGGAACCCGGAAGCGGATCATAGTCAACTCCTGCCGTGGCCGTTCCTGAATAGCTTAATGGAATAGTGGTTGCTGTTGACTTTGTTTGAGGAATACGAAAGGTTATTGTAGCATCATTACAGGCTTCAATAGCCATAGTGTCTACATTAGTATTTGAGTATGTCTTTTCTATAGTAATCGTATTGGAAGAAAAACTATAAGCTTCCAGAAATACACCGGAGTCATAGATATGGTCTCCTGCATCTGCAACTCCTATGAGAATACTGTAATTGGTGCATGGAATAACTTCAGCCCATGCGGTTAATACAGTTGTAAATCCATCATATTCAATAGAGCTACCATACTGATTGTCAATGTAATATTGGGAGTTGGTGTTGTCGTTAACATTATCAATTGTAACCGGTGTATTGGTACCAGGAATAAGTGCAATATTATCATTGTTATACATTGTTCCGGTATTGGGATTAATACCGGAAGTGATAAAAAAACCAAAAACATCATTATAACTGCTGTTCACAAATTCAGGGTATTCATCCGAACCAAAAACATAACGAAACTTGATGGTATCTGAAACAGGAATGAAATCAAATTCTATATAAACGGCATCATTAACGCTATATCCCGGAATAAGGGATTGTAAAAGGCTGTTGCCTCCCAGGTTTATGTCTTTTCCTGCACTGCCCGAGCTATTTCCCGGTATTAAAGTTACATCTCCTGAAGATAAGACAATACCGCTGTCCAACCCAAGATTTGTCGTAGCTCCATTATCAAAATAACCAATCGATTCTCCCACACCGGTATAAGACACATTAGAAGCAATAACCCCCTGTCCGATCAAAAAATTCTGAACAAGCTGTTGGGGAGTATAACTCGTATCAATATTAATTTGTGCGGTTGCAGTGTTTACATGAAATAAAAGCAATACAGCAAAAAAACAAAAGAAAGTATTTATCCGATTCATAAAAATTTGTTTTCTGTTCCTTTATAATTTAGACACGATAGTAATTATTCAGGTTGTATCATAAGTTTAAATTAAATTTAATAATACTATGAACTGCTATAGCTTGTATAGCTTAACTTAAATACATTCTTATTTATGAATGGCTAAAGATAATAAATTTTAAGATATTATCTTTTTTGTTAGTTATTTTTGATTTCATCTAAAAAGAAATCGGTCATGCAGGTAAAAAGAGAAGTCAATTTTGGTATTATTTTTTAAAAAGATAATGCAGCTTCTTCATTTAGCAGATAAACAGCACATTAAAAGTATATTAAAACCGCATGATAAAATAATATGTAACAGAAATTTCCCCATTTGCTTAAGGTTTTTTATCTTTACCCAAACAAAAAAAGATAAATTATGGAAAATGTAAAGCAATACATCGAAGAAAACAAAGATCGTTTTCTTGAAGAATTATTCGAATTGATCCGGATTCCTTCTATTAGTTCCCTGGAGGATCACAAGCCGGAAATGGAACGCTGTGCCACTGCTTTAAAAGATAAGCTGTTGGATGCAGGTGCAGATAAAGCCGAAGTAATGCCTTCTAAGGGAAATCCGGTAGTTTATGGTGAGAAGATCATCGATAAAAATAAACCTACTGTTTTGGTTTATGGACATTATGACGTTATGCCTGTGGATCCTTTGGATTTGTGGAATACGGAGCCATTTGAGCCTGTGGTAAAGGATGGTAAGATATGGGCCCGTGGTGCTGACGATGACAAGGGTCAGTCTTTTATGCATATCAAAGCATTTGAATTTATGGTAAAAACCAACCAGCTTCCCTGTAATGTGAAGTTTATGCTGGAAGGTGAAGAAGAAATTGGTTCTCCCAGTTTAGGTCAATTCTGTTCTGATCATAAAGATATGCTGACAGCTGATGTTATCCTTGTTTCGGATACCAGTATGCTGGCACCGGATAAGCCTTCAATCACTACAGGTTTGAGAGGATTAAGCTATATGGAAGTTGAAGTTACCGGCCCGAACAAAGACCTGCACTCAGGTATTTTTGGCGGAGCTGTTGCTAATCCTGCAAATGTGCTGGCAGAAATGATTGCTGCACTGAAAGATGAAAACAACAAAATTACCATTCCGGGGTTTTATGATGATGTAATTGAAGCCAGCGAAGAAGAAAGAAAAGAAATGGCAAAAGCGCCTTTTGATCTGGAAGCATATAAAAAATCATTAGGAGTAGCAGAAGTTGATGGCGAGAAAGGTTATACAACTCCCGAACGTACCGGCATTCGCCCATCTTTAGATGTTAATGGTATGTGGAGCGGATATACCGGCGAAGGAGCTAAAACGGTTCTCCCTTCCAAGGCTACAGCCAAAATTTCCATGCGTCTGGTGCCTAATCAGAACAATGAAAAAATCAGCGAATTGTTTGAGAAGCATATTAAAAATATCGCTCCGAATACCGTTAAAGTCAACGTGAAGGCACTTCATGGCGGGCTTGGCTATGTTTCCCCGATTGAAACAAAAGAATATAAAGCGGCAAGCAAAGCTATGGCAGAAGCCTATGGCAAGGAGCCTATCCCGGTTCGCTCAGGCGGTTCCATTCCTATCATTGCACAGTTTGAACAAATTCTGGGTATCAAATCTATACTGATGGGATTCGGCCTGGAGTCTGATGCTATTCATTCTCCAAATGAAAATTATCCGCTGGAGCAATTCTTTAAAGGAATTGAAGCATTGCCATATTTCTACAAATACTATGCGGAATAAATCCTCATAGTATCCGATGACGGAATTTGTCACCGGGTGACTATGAAAATCTATAAATCCTAAAAAGCTGCTTGTTTTTCAAGCGGCTTTTTTTGTAGGTTGAATATTTAGTGTCTGTGTATAAAGTAAGTGTTTAGTTCATAATGTTCAAGTTCAAAGCCTGCGCAGCCCGAAAATGCGCAGTTTATTCTGGTAAATGAGCAATTCTCGGGCAAGCATAACGCAGAAATTGGACATTATGGACAGAGACTATTTAAGACAAGATGACCAATATGGCGCCGGTTATCATGATGACGACAGCTAAAGTTTTTCGTAACAGATTTTTTTCGCGGAAGATTTGACCGCCGATTATTGTAGCAAAAAACACTGAAGTACGTTTCATGGATAATACTAATGCCACAGGGCCTGCTTTGACAGCCAGGATGTGCGAGTATCGGTAGATAACTGCAAACACAGCAATTAGCAAAATCCATTTCCAGGAATGATTTATGTGTTCTTTTATTGCTGATGTTTTTTTCTTTGTCAGCAGAAAAATTATCAGGAAAGTAAGCGTGTAGAAAAATTGCTGAAAAGGCAGAAATGCTTCGGGTTGGAGATGATAAGTGCTAAGCAGGGCTTTGTCAAGTATTGATGTTGTTGTAAACAGAAGAATAGCGCCAATAATGTACAGGTAAGCATTATTCCTTTTTACAAAAAGGAAAGGTTCTAAAAGTGAACTGTTTTTTCTGATTTGAAGCACATAAGTCCCGATGAGCAGGGATAGCATCCCAAAGATATCGCGGTTGCTGAGTGGTTCATTGAGCAGAATAAAAGCAAAAATAGCCACCACGCCGGGCGTGAGAACCAGCAGCGGCAGAGAGCTGCTGATCTCAAGGCGTTTAAGGCCATTCATAACAAGCAAAAAAGCGATGGATCCCAGAATGGATTTGCCCAAAAGGACCAATAAGTTAAATGAGGATAAAGCTGCAAAATCAACCCAAAACAATAATGGAATGGTTAATCCCAGCGTAAAAGCAGAAAGTATAAGCGAAAAGACCAAAGGTTGGCTTTTGAGCAATACTTTC
>JBNJGZ010000051.1:0-14046 GCA_051748065.1 Bacteroidota bacterium | reverse complement strand
AACAAAAGTCGGGGTGGCGGGATTTGAACCCACGACCTCTTCGTCCCGAACGAAGCGCGCTACCAAGCTGCGCTACACCCCGATATTTAATAACCAATCTGTTATTTTACTTGTCTCCCCGGAAGGATTCGAACCTTCGGCCCGCTGATTAAGAGTCAGCTGCTCTGCCAACTGAGCTACGGAGAGATTGTCAAATAACTTTTTTGAAACGTGCAAAAATAACGATTTTTCATTGATAAACAATGCTTATTCCGATTTCGTATTCCAACTTTTTTTGTAGGCACTAAATAATTTTTGAGCTGCGACATAGGCAGAAACCTTTTTTTCTAAAATCATTTTTTCCATTTCCGACAGTAGCTTTTGAATTTCCGGATTTTGGTAAAAATCATTTTTCAGTTGTTCATTTATGCTTTCATACATCCTGTACTTTTCTTGTTCCTGGCGTTTTTTCTGAAAGTACTGGTTGTTGCGTGTAAAGGCAATATATTCGAGGATCATTTCCCAGACTTCCGGAATGCCTTCTCCTGTCAAAGATGAACAGGTTTGTGTGCGTGGCGTCCATCCCGATTCCTGTGGAGGGAATAGATGCAGAGCGTTAGCATAACTTAACGCAGCCTGCTGAGCTTCATTTTTGTTGGACCCGTCTGCTTTGTTGATGACAATGGCATCACTCATTTCCATGATCCCTCTTTTTATGCCCTGAAGTTCATCACCGGCACCGGCAAGCATCAGCAGCAGGAAGAAATCTACCATAGAGTGGACTGCGATTTCACTTTGGCCAACGCCCACGGTTTCCACAAAAACATGATCAAAACCGGCTGCTTCGCAAAGGATGATTATCTCTCGGGTTTTTCTGGCAACTCCTCCTAACGAACCTGCGGATGGCGACGGCCGGATAAAGGCATTTTCACTGCCCGACAAGCTTTCCATACGTGTTTTGTCTCCCAAAATGCTTCCACGGCTACGTTCACTGGACGGGTCAATAGCTAAGACAGCCATCTTCTTGTCGTTTTCTGTTAACCGTTTGCCCAATGCCTCTATAAACGAGCTTTTCCCAACGCCAGGAACGCCCGTTATGCCAATCCTGATAGATTTTCCGGAATAAGGAAGACACTGTTCTATAATTTTTTGTGCTGTTTCATAGTGTTCCGCAAGATTACTCTCCACTAAAGTTATTGCTTTACTCAAAATAACCCGGTCGCCCTGCAATATCCCGTTTACATACTCGTCTATGTTCACGCTTGCCTGCTTTCGCTTTTTTAGCTTTTGAAGCAGATTATCGTTCAATGATGAAGGTTGATCAATGCCTTCATTTACATGCAATGCCGATTTTTTATTTTTTGCTGACATGACTTTCTAATTGTTAAATATTTGCAAGATATCCTCTTCTAATGTAGCTTCCGGACTTTCTACAATGCGCCCGATTTCTTCACCTTCCTGGTTGTAAAAGATAAAGGTTGGTATGCGTTTCAGATTATAATCTTCAACAGGATTTACTTCTCCTTCTGCTTCTAAATTGCGATCAACAGCTAACATCTCTATTTCTTCTACCGGATAGTTTAGCTTTTCCAAAATTTTTAAAAACCGGGGAACCTGTTGTTTGCTGTCGATACACCATGTGCCCAGAATTATCTTGATTTTGCTGCTTTCCAGCTTTGGAAGTATCTGCATTAAAGGACCGATATCAGGCGAATAGGTGTTGTATTCTTCCTGGTAATATTCGATAAAATCATTGATTTTATGAAATCCATCCTGAGTTACTTTTCCGGTTAACATTCTTTTTCCTGTTTCCGTATGTTGAGTCGTCTTATTGTATTCATTATTCTCTGTATCCTGAGCTGATAATGGGAAAATAATCCCGGACAACATAAAGGAAAAAAGTAGGTTCTTTAGCTTTATCATAGAATTAAAATTTTGGTTGAACATATAACCAGATTAGTAATCTTAACTGCAAATTTACTTGAATTAAATTCTCCTACAAGCATAACTTCCCAACTGAAGTTTTGTTTATTCATTGTTAAACCTTGTCAGGTGATGAACCATTAATTTGTGAAAATTGTTTTATTAATTTTAATATGGTGATTAAAAATTGTTCCACAAAAATTATACATTTGCCTTTTTTACAAAGATAAAGTTCATGCCCTGTACGTTGTCAATCGGGATAAAAATCATAACCGAAATAGACGAGCTCAAAGGGTTCATGCCCAGTTAGTAACAAAAAAGTTAAAAGTAATCGATTTATAAATAACTGATTAATACAGTTTAAAGACAAACACAATTTTTTATATACTTTTCGTTTATTTTAAACAAATAATACACAAGATATGCACACACTACATAATTACGGAAGCAAGATATTTTTGGTAGTTTTTACTTTCCTTTTTGCAGGGTTATATGCGCAGACAGGTGAAACATCAATAAAAATCCAATCATCGGATAAAGAGCAATCGGTAATTCATTTCCAATTACCTGAATATGGATTTGTGAAGCAAACCCGGAGCAATGCCAATTATTTTCATATTGATATTGAAGGTTATTTCCCTAATTTGCAGGCTGGGGCTCCGGAGCTACCGGTTTTACGAAAACTGATATCCGTTCCGGCTGATGCTGAAATAGATGTTCGTTTGTCTAATGCAAAATATGAAGAAGTGGCTCTAAAGCAACGTGGAATAGAGGAAAAGATGTATCCTCACCAGCCTTCACAGTTTAAAGATGAGTCTCCCCGTGAATTTGTGCAAAACAAGGAAGTTTATCAAAAAGATGCGTTTTATGGTCTGGATTCCGTTAATGCCGAATATCTTGGGATTAGTCGTGATGTTGCTATAGCGCGCCTCAGCATATCACCTTTTCAATACAATCCGGTTACCAATGTTTTACGTGTGTTGAAATCGGCTAAAGTAACCGTTGAATATTCCGGTGTTGATAATCAAAAAAATCATGAGCTTACTCAGAAAGGACACTCTTCTTATTTTAACGCGGAAAAGTCCGGAGTGCTGCATGCAGACGGATATAAAGATTCAATAACCACGACACCCGCCAAATATGTTATTGTTTCTGATACGATGTTTGAAAATTGCCTTCAGCCTTTGGTTAATTGGAAAACACAAAAAGGGTTTGTGGTAGAAGAAGCATATATATCGGATCCTGCGGTTGGAAATACGGCATCTTCTATCCGCTCCTATCTGCAACAGCAATACGCGAATGCAACCCCAAATGATCCTGCACCTGTTTTTGTTTTGATTGTTGGTGATATAGCACAAGTACCATCTTTTCAGGGAGAGACAGGTTCACATGTAACGGATACGTATTATGGAGAATATACGGGAGACACCATTCCCGATGCTTATGTTGGTAGATTCTCGGCCAATGATACAGCAGAGCTTAATGCCCAAATACGAAAAACAATAGCTTATGAAAAATATCTGATGCCTCAGCCTTCTTATCTTGAAAATGCCGTTTTGATAGCCGGAGCTGACGGGAATTTTGGCCCCACACATGGAAACGGGCAAATCAATTACATTAATGGGGAATATGTCAACATGAAAAACGGATTTTCATCTGATGTTTATTTATATCCGAACTCCTCATCCCAGGAAACACAGATACGGCAGGATTTATCCGACGGATTTTCTATTGCAAATTACACTGCACATGGGTTAAGTCACGGCTGGTCCGATCCGCAGCTATATATCAGTGATCTTTCGGATGTACAAAACGATGGAAAATATGGTTTAATGGTTGGGAATGCATGTCTTACCAACAAATTTGATGATCCTACATCTTTTGGAGAAGCGGTACTCAGACTTGATAATCGTGGTGCTATTGGCTATATCGGCGGATCAAACAATACCTTATGGGATGAAGATTTTTATTGGTCGGTTGGAGTAACGGGGAATATCAATGACAATCCGGATTACCAGTCTACCGGAGAAGCTTCGTATGATAAACTTTTCCATACACAGGGACAACCATATAGCCAGTGGCATACAACACAGGCGCAAATGATGTTTGCAGGGAATTTGTCTGTAGAAGCATCAACGTCAACGCATAAGGAGTATTACTGGGAAATTTATCATTTGATGGGGGACCCTTCACTTATGCCATACCTTGGTGTTCCGGACTTGCCAACGGCTGCTTATCCAAATGCTCTGCCTATTGGTGTTAGTCAGATGCAGGTTGATACGGATCCTAATGCCACAGTTGCCCTGTCGAGAGGTGATTCACTGATAGCTGTAGCGACCTCAGACCAATCCGGAAGTGCTCAACTTAGTTTTTCGCCATTTAAAGATTCGGGGAAAGCCATGATCGTCATTACTTCACAAAATCACCAGCCTTATATCGACTCTTTACAGATTATTTCACCCAATGGACCTTATATTGCCCACAATGGGTTTACTATTAATGATAGCCTGGGAAATAATAACGGAAAAGTTGAATTTGGCGAGAAAATTTTCTTCCATCAGGAACTGAAAAATTTCACCTCTTATTCAGCGAACAATATAACGGCAACACTTTCTTCGGCAGATACGAATCTTACCATACTTGACAGTATTCAAACATGGTCGAATGTTCCCGGAGACACTGTTGTAAGCACAGAAAATGCCTTCTCTGTTCAGGTTAATGAGCTTATCCCGGACCAGCATTATGTAAATTTTACCTTAGAGATCACAGATGACCAGTCAAATATCTGGACTTCCCATTTTAAACTTAAATTGTATGCGCCAAAGTTAAAATTTGAGAATGTGACCCTTAGCGAAATACAGGGAAATGGTAATGGAGTGATTGAAGGCGGAGAGAAAGCTCGCCTTGAAGCATCACTTGTCAATCAGGGCTCTGCCAGGGCTAAGAATGTTACATCCCAGATCGATTCAGATAATCATCTGATAAGCATCAGCGGATCAGGAACAAATAATCATGGTGATCTGCCAGCAAAAGGATCAATAGATATAGAATTTGACCTAAATATTGATCATGCGGCCTGGACAGGAACAATTTTTGATTTAACCATGAATGCCGAGGCGGATCTATTCAAAGAACAGAAATCAAAAACCTTTATGGTCGGACAGGCTATGGAAACATTTGAAACAGCCGACTTTGACCTATTCGACTGGAATCATGTCAACAATAATAATTGGCAAATTGATAGTGTTGACCCCATAAAGGGAAGTTACAGTGCTCGTTCTTTTGATGGATTAAATGATAACAGTAGTTCTGAACTCTCCATTTCGATGGAAGTTATGGAGGAGGATTCTTTATCCTTTTTATATCTGGTCTCTTCAGAAAAGGATTATGATTTTTTAAATTTTTATATTGATAATCAGCTTAAAGGACAATGGTCAGGCCAGGAATCGAACTGGAAACGTGTCAGCTTTTTAATACCAAAAGGCCAACATACTTTTACCTGGAGTTATGAAAAAGATTATGGTTATTCTGAAGGAGAGGATGCTGCATGGATCGATAATATTATATTTCCTGCAAACGATATTTATACTTCATCCGGGGAACAAACTGCTAATAGCGGGCTGAATGTATTCCCAAATCCCGCCTCAGAAAGGATAAATATTGTTGCCGCTGAGAAAATTGAATATATTGAGATCAGAGATGTATCAGGTAGAGTTATTCTCACGCAACTGGTGAATGACCCTAAAAAAACAATTAATGTGCAAAATTTTGCTGAAGGGGTTTATTTTGTGACTATAAGAATGGAAAATGAAACTGTAGAAAATAAGAAAGTAATCATTCGAAAATAAGGTAGAATTATCAGGGATTAAAAATCAAAAAGGAATTTTTCTGAAAAACAAATATTTATGCAAAGATTATTCATATTGGTGTTGACATTGCTATGGGGAGCATTAGCTGCAGGTGAAGGAAACCCACAATCATTTGAAATTGTAAATAAAAGCCAGAAAGAAATAATTGTGAAAGTTTCAGTTCATAATTTTGAACTGAATGCTGTTAAACAAGACAATGGTCTATTGGGATATAAGCCGGATATTGAAGGTGGTGCTAAAAGCCTGAATAAGGGCAATCCCGATCTTCAGCATCTTACAACATCCTTGATTATTAACGGACAAAATCCGGATGTTCAGATCATTGACAAGAAAGTAAAAACTTTCCAGGATGTAGATATTTTACCCTCCAAAGGAAATCTCTATAGAAACCAGGACCCGGATGATGTTCCTTATAAGAAAGGAGAAGTCTATAACTCAGATAAAGCTTTTCCTTCAGAAATTATTAAATTTGGAAAAGACTATCAATTTCGTGATTTTAAGGGAGTTCCTCTGCAAATAACACCGATGCAATATAATCCGGTATCAAAAGAATTTCAGTTGTTTACGGAAATTACCCTGAAAATAACATTTGCCGATGATCCGATTAATCCACATAAAAGTGTAAGCAGAGAATTTTCAACGTTATATGATAAGCAGTTTATAAATTATAATAGTTCACGTTATCAGCCACTGGAAGAAAAAGGAGAGATGTTGGTATTTGCCCATCAGGATTTTGTACAAGACATCAAACCTTTTGTGGAATGGAAAAATACAATTGGGATTCCTACACAACTTATCAGGATAGACACTGTTGGAAGTGGTTCGGCTCAGGATATAAAAAACTATATTTCGAATTATTACCAGAATCATAATCTTACTTTTGTCCTGTTAGTCGGAGATGCCGATTATGTGCCAACGCACAATCTGTCCGCAGGACATTCGGATAATGCTTATGGGTATTTAGAAGGAAATGATTCTTATCCGGAGGTCCTGATAGGTCGTTTTTCCGCAGAAGATTCCCAGCATGTTAATACGATGGTTGATCGCAACATAGCTTATGAGACCGGTTTACAGAATTCCTCTGGCTGGCTGAATACCTCATTAGGATTATCTTCAGATCAGGGGCCCGGTGATAATAATGAAATGGATTATGATCATATACGAAATTTACAAACAGACTTGCAGAGTTATACCTATATTGATCTTCAGGAAATGTTTGATGGTTCACAGGGAGGAGATGATGATCCCGGTGATCCTACAGCATCTATGGTAGCGCAGGCTGTTAATGATGGCCTGGGAAATATTCTTTATACAGGACATGGGAGTACAACCTCGTGGGTATCCTCCGGATTTTCCAATTCGGATATAGATCAATTAACGAACAACGAAATGTGGCCGTTTATATGGTCTGTAGCATGTATTAATGGTGACTTTGTAGGAAATACAAGCTTTGCTGAAAGCTGGACGCGTGCTACAAATAACGGTGAACCAACAGGAGCAATCGCCACACTCATGTCTACTATTAATCAAAGTTGGAATCCTCCAATGCATGCCCAGGATGAAATGGTTGATATCTTAGTGGAAAGTTATTCAAAAAATATAAAACGTACCTTTAGTGGCTTGTCCATGAACGGATGTATGAAAATGAATGACGCCTATGGTTCGGAAGGCGCAGAAATGACCGATACCTGGACTGTTTTTGGCGATCCTTCTTTTATGGTTCGCACGGATACAGCACGGACAATTCAGGTGAGCTCTATATCTGCTTTATTTATCGGAGACACTTCACTTACCGTAAATACACCTGTAAATGATGCCAGAGTTGCCCTGTCTGTTGATAATGAACTTCTGGATGTCCAGTATGTTGACAATGGTTCGGCCACACTGGCTTTCCCGGCTTTTTCCAATCCGGATACGATGGATTTAGCGGTGGTAGCCTACAATCATGATATTTATATGGATGAAGTGCCGGTTATGCCGGCTAATGGCCCCTATATTACCTTTATGAGTTCATCGGTAGATGATAGTATGGGTAATAATGATCAGGGCGCTGACCAGGGAGAAAATATTATGTTGGATGTCAAGCTGGAAAACATTGGACTCGACAATGCACAAGGTGTTTCTGCCAACCTGACTTCCGCTGATACCAATATTGCAATTACTGATGACTCGGCATCTTGGGGAAGTATACCTTCGAAAGATACGTCAATGAATAATGGAGCGTATGAATTAGCTGTTAAACAGGGTGTTGAAAACGGTTATGAAGCGGATATGAAATTAGAAATTGTGGATAGTGATGGAAACCAATGGACAGAAGGGTTTAAACTTCAGATAGAGGCGCCGGAACCAATGGCATCTTCCTTTAAAGTTGTAGATGATACTACCGGAAACGGTGATGGAAGGCTTAATGCCGGAGAAGAAGCAAGCATTGTCCTTGATGTGGATAATGCGGGATTAGACGAACTGGATTATGCATGGTGTACACTATTGTCGTCCAGTGTTTATGTGGATGTAAAAAAACCTTATGAATCGATTCAAAATCTGGCTGAAGGGCAAAAGAAAGAATTGGTTTTTCTTGTAGAAGTTGATACGGGCATGCCTGATGGAACTACTGTGAGATTTGATTTAGACCTGGCAGCAGGGAATTATTCTTCAGTTACATCGTTTTATGAAGTAATAGGAAATATAGATGAAGACTTTGAAACCAAAGACTTTGACCAGTTTTCCTGGGACCCGGGAACAAATTATGGTTGGGAAATAGATACTACAGAAGCTTATGCCGGTGATGCATCTGCTGTCTCCGGGCTGCCCTATGACGAACACGGAGGCGTGTCTGTTCTGTCTATATCCCTGAATACTGTAAAAGATGATTCCATCTCGTTTTACCGGAAAGTCAGTTCCGAAGCGGACTATGATTATATGAAGTTTTTTATTGACGGACAACTGGAAGAGGAATGGTCTGGCTTTTTAAGCTGGGAAAGGTTTAGTTATTTTGTTCCGGCCGGAAACCATGTTTTCAAATGGACCTATGAAAAAGACCAATATGTAAGCAGCGGTGCTGATAAAGCCTGGTTAGATGATGTGCGTTTGCCGGCAATTTCAACACCGGCTTCTGTCAATGAAAATATGCAGGTTTCTGCTATTCATGTATATCCTAATCCCGCCGAAAGGACTCAGAATATGGAATTATCGCTTAGTAAATCAGCCGAAGTTGTGGTTGATTTGTTGGACAGAAACGGAAAGAAATTACGAAATATCAAAGCAGGGTCAATGAGTGGTGGGGATCATAAATTTTCGTATGATTTGACGGGCCTTAGCCGCGGGCTGTATTTGCTGAGTATAAAGGTTGACGACGAACAACATACAGTAAAAATTATGCATTAACTCATTTCATTTCTTATAAACCATGTTCCCGGGGATTCTTTATCATTACTGGCTAAGGAAAATAGTGCTGCTTAGATGATGTTAAAGAATATCCGGGTTTTTTCGTGCTTGATATTTTGAATAATTCAGGCGAAGTGTATTTTTCAGGATTAATCTGATTAAAATAGAATCTGTCAGTAAAGTCGGTGTTTAGTTCAGAATGTTCGAGTTCAAAGCCTACCCTGCATACTTGTGGGGAACACTTAAAAATAATTAACGTTGTGAAAAAAATTTAAACCGCAGTCCCGACAATTTTAACAATTTTGTCGGGATGAGGATTTAAAATTTGAGCAACAATGCAGATATCGGACATTATGGACAGACACTAAATAAATAAGTAAAACAGGAAAGAGGCTAGAGTATTCGTTTTAAATCGTGCATCCGTGGCTCTGAAGAAGAGAGCCATGAATAAACGAATGGTTCAGGATTAAACTGGTTTTAGGGAGTAAGTGATATTTTATAAACAAAAAAACTCCGGTAGTGTAAACCGGAGTTTTGGAAATTAAGAATATTTTGTTAAATTATCCTTGCAGTTTGAAGCGGATAGGCATGTTAAATTGAACACGCACTTCTTTACCACGTTGTTTTCCGGGTTCCCATTCAGGCATATTACGAACAACTCTGAGAGCTTCTTCATCGCATCCGCCGCCGATACCTCTTAAAACCCGCACATCTGTAATTGAGCCATCAGGTTCTACTACGAAAGTTACAAATACTGTACCTTCAATTCCACTTTCACGAGCCATTTGCGGGTATTCGATATTATCCCGAAGATATTTCCTTCGTGCTTCTTCACCTCCCGGGAAACTGGGTTGTTCTTCAACCACCGTAAAGACTTCCTCCTCTTCAACTTCAGGTTCATCTACTTCTACAGGTTCGTAATCATCTACTTCTGTGTCATCATCAGCTTCAGCATCAATATTTAGATCATCATCTACATCAACCTCATCTTCTACAATATTGAGCTCCTGGGATTCGGCTTGTTTCTCTTCGGGTTTTGGAGGTTCTTCCCTTTCTGTATTTAATACAATGTCTTCCTCTACATCGTAGTCTGCTTCTGTTTCAAACTTGCTATCGTTTCTTTCATATTGTTTCCATTCAAACCCTAAAAAAACAAGGGCAAGGGCAACAATTAGACCTATTTCAATAAAGAAAGGTCGTTTTCTTTCAAGGTCTGCTTTGGCTGTTTTTCGTTTATCCATGACTCAAAATGTTTTTCTTAAAATATAGTTTGCTAAATTAATTTTTTTTCTGTTAACATGGCTCATTGTAACTTATTTTTCATCAGCAAATTTGTTAATCCGGCTAAAATTGCTCCGGCAGAATTTGCTACAAAATCGTAAATGTCGGCGTAACGCCCTAAGTTTATAATAGCTTGCCATGCTTCTGTTAAACCTCCAAATACTATGCCAACGATAACACCGGAAATTATAGAATAAAAACGCAGAAAAGGGTAGGAATATTGCAAACGAAAACCTCTGATTAGAAAGAACACCCATACATAAAACAAGCCGGCATGAATAAGTTTATCAAAGGTAATAAAATTCCATGGAGATGATACAGGGGGAATATAATCTCCAGGCAGGGATACCAGAAGTATAATAAATACTCCCCAGATAAGGGCGAATTTGAATTCTTTAATCATAGGAAAAAGGAAGTAGCGAAATACACTACTTCCTTTTCTTTTATTTATAAATTGGTTATTATTCTTCCGAAATATGATTTTTGTATTGTTCTGCACTCATTAAATCTTCGAGCTGTGAAGGTTCTTTTACTTCAACTTTTATGATCCAGCCTTGCTCATAAGGGTCTTCGTTGATTGTTTCCGGGGTTTCGTCCAATTCTTCATTAAACTCAAGAACCTTACCACTTACAGGCATATACATGTCCGAAACTGTTTTTACAGCTTCTATTGTACCAAATGCTTCACCCTGGCTGAGCTCTTCATTTTCAGTTTCACATTCAATGTATACCACATCTCCCAATTCTTTCTGGGCATGGTCTGTGATGCCGATGTAAGCAATGTTGTCATCTTCCACTCGCAACCATTCATGGTCTTCCGTGTACTTTAAATTCTCAGGAATGTTCATGGTTTTTTGTTTTGATTGTTTTCAATTGTCAAAAGTACATAAAAATTATGGTTATTCTATTCATAGAAACAGCAGATTTTTATAATAATGTTTTCAATGGCGCTGCTACCTTATAAATAGGTATTTTAACCTGTTTTTTGTCAGGCTAAAAGTTTAAAACCCGTTCCATGTACATTAATTAATTCTATATTAGGGTCTTTTTTTAAGTATTTTCGTATTTTGGTAATATAAACATCCATGCTTCGGGCATTGAAATAGCTGTCGTCATGCCATATTTCCAGTAATGCTTTCTCGCGGGGAAGGATATTATTTTTATGTTCTACCAATAATTTCAGCAGTTCATTTTCTTTGCTGGTTAATTTTTGTTCTTCATTGTTGATGGTCAATTTTTGATGGTTCGAATCAAATTTGAATTGGCCAATGGTATATATTCCGGTCGGATTTTCCGGCTTGGCTGTTCTTTTTAGAATAGCATTGATACGTGCCATGAGTTCTTCCATGTTGAATGGTTTAGTCAGATAATCATCACCTCCTAACTCAAAGCCTTTAATGATATCATCCTGCATGGATTTAGCCGTCAGAAAGATCATGGGGATTTCCTGGTCTTCATTGCGTATTTCTGAGGCAAGGGTGAACCCATCCTTTACCGGCATCATAACATCAATAATGCAAAGGTCATAAATTCCTTTTTTGAAATTCTGAAAAGCTTCTTTTCCATTTTTAAATAAATGGGTGTCAAAGCCTTTTGCATCCAGATAGTTTTTTAATAACATGCTTAGGTTTTGGTCATCTTCTGCCAGAAGAATTTTTGTAGGATTTTTGCTCATGATGTTTCTTTATTTGATTGGAACGGGATAAAGATAATAAAAGTTGAGCCTTTATTCAACTCGCTCTGGATATCTATAGTGCCATTATGTTTGTCAATAATTGCTTTTACATAGCTTAAACCAAGGCCAAAACCTTTTACATCATGAATATCTCCTGTGGGCACGCGATAAAGTTTATCAAAGATTTTTTGCTGATTGGCCTTGCTGATACCAATTCCATTGTCTGTGATCTCAAGTTGGAATCCGTTTGATTTATTGAAATCTTTTACCAATATGCGGGGCTTATTCATACTATACTTGGTGGCATTATCCAGTAAGTTGAACACCACATTGGTCATATGAAAACGATCAGCGCGGATAACAGGATTTGTAGCCTGTAGCTCTGTTTTTATTGTGCCACCTTTTTGTTCAACTTGCATTTTGATTTTATTAATCGCATTAGTAATTACTTTATGCATATTAATAATTTCTGGTTTAAGCTGCAATGTACCTTTGTCTAGGATAGCCGTTTGCAGGATTTTCTCGGCCATGCTGCCCAGGCGCGTGTTTTCTTCATCAATGACGTTAATATAATTTTTATATAATGATTCATCTTTCGGAATTTCTTCATCGTTTAACGTTTGACAAGCCAGAGAAATCGTAGAAATGGGGGTTTTGAATTCGTGGGTCATATTATTGATAAAATCATTTTTCATTTCCGAAAGCTTTTTCTGCTTGAAAATGGTATGTATGGTATAGTAAAATGAAAAGATTAGTAATGAAATCAAAACGATAGCAATGATTAAAATAGTTGTCATCTGCGAGATAATATAAGATTGTTTTTTGGGAAAATAAATATTAAGATAGACGGGTTCGCGAAAAATATTATTGGGGAAAAGCTCATACGAATACGGACTGTCTTTCAGCTTGTCTTTATATTCTTCACTCCCTGCTATGGCAAAGGACTGGTAAGGTGCCTTCATAACCCCAAATTTATAAGGAATATTAATGCCTTGCTTTTGTAGTTCCGTGGAGATAATACTGTCCAGATATTTTTTTGTTATTCTTTTTTCAACAGGCTTGGCATATTCTAACCCTAACATGTCCATGAATATGCTGCTTAACATAGTGGAGCGTTCCAACATCTCCATAAACTGTTGCTTATTCCGGCTTTGATTGTTCTCATCAAATAAGTTTTGACTCGACACATTATTTTTGCTTTCAATTCTCTGGTGACCGGAGGGATAATGGTAGGCTGAATCCGAACTATAGCTTAACATGTTATTGATGGAGTCTACCATGGTTAATAAATCAGAAACATTATCAGCAGATTTAAAATGATTTTTTAAACGATTACTTAAATCCTGCTTTTCAACTTTTTTCACGGTAGACCTCAAGGCGTCCTCAACTGAATTATCAAAGCTGGAATTACGAATCTTTGTGGCATTCTGAATCCAGTGGAACTGCAAACCAATCAATCCAATCATTGCTAAGGCAGCAATTATAACTATTAATATGACTCGCCGCTTATTCATCAGTGCTCTTCGGTTTCCGTATGATTATTTCAATATTTTGGATTTTCACGGATAAGGAGTTTATTAAAAAGAGTTAGTTTGTCTAATCGTTGTTGCAAAGGTAATTTAACTGTACCTAACAGCCGGAGTTTTAACTTATTTTAACCATTGTTGTAATCCTTTAACGCTCAAAAGACAGCTTTACTTGTATCTTCGTGAGCAAGAAACAATACAAATATCGACACTACCATAATATATCCGCACAGGATTAATGGTTGATGTTTTTTCATGTGTAGAAGGGAGAGCCTGGCGTTCTCCCTTTTTCTTTGGAAACTTTATAAAGCTTGTTTTAGCCTGATGTTTTTGTTATTTTTACCCATCAAACAAAAAAAGCAAATATTATGCAGATCAATATCAGTCAGATTTTAGATTATGTGAAAAA
>JBNJGZ010000050.1:0-14084 GCA_051748065.1 Bacteroidota bacterium | reverse complement strand
CATGGAGGTTTCATATGTTTAAATTTTATTAATTCGTTATTCCCACAAATTATAGTCATCCTGGTATATTCAAGGCAAATATTGATTTGCTGAAGGACTTTTGTTTGTGGAATAACAATTCACTTTGCTTTTAAACGTCCAATTTTAGTTATCATTATACTTACTAAATAATTATTTAGCCGCTGCCTGATTGGCGGTTATCGCGGCAAGATTAACGATATCATCGACAGAACATCCTCTTGACAAATCATTAATAGGTGCAGCCATACCTTGTAAAACAGGGCCCACAGCTTCAGCACCTGCCAATCGTTGCACAAGTTTATAGGATATATTTCCGACTTCCAGTGAAGGGAAGACAAGGACGTTTGCTTTACCGGCTATACTACTATCCGGAGCTTTTTTCTTTCCTATTTTTTCCACAATAGCAGCATCGGCCTGCATTTCTCCATCAATCTTCATTTCCGGAGCTTTTTCTTTAGCCAAACGCGTAGCTTCTACCACTTTGTCTACCATTTCATGTTTTGCACTTCCTTTGGTACTAAAACTTAACATTGCTATGCGGGGTTCAAATCCGGCAATAGCTTTTGTCGTATGTCCCGTAGCCACAGCAATCTGGGCAAGTTCTTCCGCTGTAGGATTTGGGTGAACCGCACAGTCTGCAAAAACCAAAATACCGTCCTCTCCAAATTCTTTTTTGTCAAGCAACATAATGAAGGCTCCGGAAACAACACTAATTCCGGGTAGTGTTTTTACTATTTGAAATGCAGGCCGAAGAACATCTCCTGTAGCATTTTCTGCTCCGGCTACTTCCCCATCAGCATCTCCGTTTTTAATCATTAACGTAGATAGATACAAAGGATCTTCAGCCAACTCAAGTGCTTTTTCTTTTGTCATTCCCTTATGTTTGCGCAACTCAACAAGAAGATCAGCATATTCTTCCTTTTTATCATGCTTTTTTGGATTGACAATTGTTGCCTTATCTATGTTCTTCAGATTTAGCTCTTTTGCTTTTCCATGAATGATTTCAGGATCACCTGTAAGGATAATTTTAGCAAGATTGTCTCCCAATAATTGATCGGCAGCCTGAAGTGTTCTTTCTTCAGTACTCTCGGGTAATACTATACGTTGTAAGTTTTGTTTTGCTTTTGAACGAATTTCTTCGAGAATTCCCATATTGATCTATTTTATATTGATTATAAATAATTTATGATAGTTGCTTTTTAGCCCGCCAAAAGTAAAAATATTTTGCTGTTCTACCTAATATGGATAAGGATTTATTTATAAATAAAAGGCATTCAGCAGTTTAATATATCTGAATGCCTTTTAAAATTTCCTGTTATAACTTAACGATTCGACCTGCATTTAATACATAAACAAAACAGACTTAGTCGTCAAATTTTAATTTTGTGAAATAATAGAGTTTATCCTTTCCACTTAAAAATGAGTCGCCTCTTTTTACGTTTACATATCCACTTGCGATAAAATAGTCATTATACCAATGCTCAATAGAAGGCATAAAATCACCTTTTACACGGCTTTTCTTAAATTGAGATTTTATAGATACGGTTTTTTGGTCAGAAGGGTCAGCCTCATTGATTTGCATAGTAGTAATCTCATCACCTATTCCAAACATTACGGTAACTTCGTCTTCTGACAATTGTTTAATATAAAGTCGAGGAACCAAACTCAGATTATAGACTGTAGTTTCGTACATATCAAACGTTTTCCCCCATAAAGGTTTATTATTTTTGTCAAAAGCCATTAAATAAGCTTCATTATAGGTCCAGCCTAAATGAACAGTACGGGAACGCATATTTCCATTTGCATCAGTATAAGTATACGTTTCAGTATATTTACTTAGTTTTTCACCAATAACCATATAGCTTCCTTTGTCATCAAGCTGATACGTTTTATCATGGAATCTCATGTAAGTCCGGTCTTTTACATTAAAAATTCCAAGAAATTTCTTTTTATTATCTTTCCCGGTCAATTCTTTCAGACTATACTCTTTTTCATCAACCATTTTAGAATCTTCAAAGAACCGGAATAAAAATCCTGTTTTGGCAGAATTATCATCTTCCCCGTATAGTCCGGCATAAAGTATTTGATTATCCTTATGCTGAAGTGCTGTTTTATATCTTAATTCTTTTCTAATATCCTTACTTAAATCCGTGTTTCTCTTAATCTTTCCACTTTCACTGTCAATTACATAAAGGCGCTGTCTGTCCAGTCCGGATTTATCAACATTTATAATATCGGCAAAATAAACAATATCACCGTTGTCATTTAGAAAAGAAGTAAGATGTCTGTAATATTTCCCTTTGTGATTAAGGGAGATTTGTTTATTGTCAAAATTCTTTTCTGAACTTAGTTTATAAATATATTCTTTGGCTTTACTTGTACCCAATTGTTTTATCAAGGAAAATGGGTTACAACATCTTGCTATAAATGGAATCCTCATCTCCTGTAAGAACAGGAAAACATTCCCTCCACTGACCAGCATATTTTGATATGAGTTTTTACTTTGTATCGCAATACTATGTTTTGCTAAAGTCATTAATTCATTACTACTTTTTCTTTTTTGGGGTGTGGCCTTTATTTTAACAATTTCCACTTTTGTGTCGTCGTTAAATTCTAATCCAGCCCCGTCTTCATTAGCAAAAACCAAATAAACCTCATTCGTTTTTTTGTCGTATTTATAATCAACCACACTTAAATCATTGTTGATTTTTTTACTGTTTTGCCATACCTTTTCCAGGTCTTTATCGTATAGCGAAACAAACAAGGTTTTCTCTTTGCCAAAAAGAGCATTGCCTTTTTCTTTAAAATAAAAAGTAATAAGTCCGTTTTCTCCACAAGCTATTGTCTTGAAGCCGAACCAATCTTTTTTAACTTTAAAATCGACTCGTTTAGGTTGATAACTCTGGGAGTGCAGAGTCGGGAACGAAAATAAAACAATTGATAATAGTAAAATTACCTTCTTCATAATTTTGCATGTTTTAATGGGTTGTTAATAATTTTTAAAATGAAGCTAAATTACACAACTTTTTTTTATTTAAAGTAATAACTCAATATTTTTGTGTTGAAACATGAAACAGACTGTATAATAAAACATAAGTCATTGCTTTTTATACATTGACTATTTATAATGCTTGTCTGCTGCTTTAGCATTACTCCAATATATATTAAAGGAAGATGCAATATTCACAATATATATTTGTTTGATTATCTGAATACAAATCAATTTTTCGGTAAATAAAAATAATAATCCTTAATTACCGGCTTAATATCTAATTATCCATTGTAAATTTGTGGTGATGATTAGCCAGGATACAACAAATCATAATCAGGAAACTTTTTTCATGGATTTTTTAACTCATGAAACGCTTTTGGATTCATCAGCAGAGACATCGGCAAAAGCCTTGGAAAGGAAATCTGTTTTTGAAGGACATTCGCTTCAGGTATCAGACTCACAAATGCCCACAATTGACATAAATCCTGATTTCCAGGCGCCGGGATGGATTTTTTCGATTTTCATTTTCCAATTTGTCCTGATAGGAATCGTCTTAACCGTTTTCCGGAATTTATTTCGTTTACAGATATCCTCAGCTTTTTCCGGAAATAATCTGGAACAACTTATTCGCGAAGGAAACCCAATTAAACAAACATATACTACTTTGTTGTTATTTGTATATGGATTATCCATGGCAGTATTTGCTTTTATCAGTATTAAATTAAACATGCCGGAGATCAGTATTAACGAGCCTGAGTTATTTCTTTATCTGTTTGCAATTATTATAAGTATACCAATTATCAAGATTATTCTGTTCAGCATAATCGGATTCGCCTCGAGTGAAAAACACGCCAACATTGTTTATATATCAAACCTTATTGTATTTGATATATTAATTGGACTTATTCTTCTTCCCCTTGTTTTCTTTTATACATATCGACATATTCAGGAAATCTTTTTTTTAGTAATCGCTGTAAGCACTTTGTTATTTATTATACGCGGCATTCGTGGCATACAACTTGTTTTAAAAAGATCTTCTTTTCCCAGTTTGTATATTATTTTATATCTTTGCACCCTCGAAATAGTACCTGTATTTTTGATAGTAATTACTATCCTTCGAATAACAGGTCATCTGGAATAATACTTAAGAGGGTAGAACTAAAACCACAAAAAATTGAAAGTAAAAAAAATTCTTATTTCACAGCCAAAGCCTGCAGAACTGGAGAAATCACCTTATACAACCCTATCCGAAAAATATAATCTGGAAGTTGATTATAAAAAATTTATTAAGGTTGAAGGGATCAAGTCCAAGGATATACGCCATAAAAAAATAAGTATTCTGGATCATACAGCTATTATACTAACAAGCCGTAAGGCTGTAGACCATTTTTTTAGAATTGCCGAAGAGATGCGCGCTGATATACCCGATACGATGAAGTATTTTTGTATTTCCGAATCCACAGCTTATTACTTGCAAAAATACGTGCAATATAGAAAGCGGAAAATATTTCATGGTAAGCAAAGTTTTAATGATCTGTTGGAGTTGATCAAAAAACACAAGAAAGAAAAATTTCTTTTACCTTGCTCTGAAAATCATAATAATGATATTCCGGAAAAATTAGATAAAGCAAAAATAAAATATACCAAAGCCGCCATTTATCGTGCACGTTCCGAGAACCTTTCTGGTGTTGATATCGAAGAGTACGACATGCTTGTATTTTTTACGCCGAGTGGTGTCGAGAGCTTATTTGAAAATTTCCCGGATTACAAACAAGGAGACCGCATTATAGCCATTTTTGGTCCCTCCTCTATTAAAACTGCTGAAGAAAAAGGACTCAGAGTAGACATCAAAGCTCCAATGAAAAATGCACCATCTATGTCGATGGCTATCGATCAATATCTTGATGAAGAGCGTAAAAAAAGACGTCGCAAGAAAAAGTAAACTTTTTGGGAAATACTTTGCCAAAACTAAAAAAATATGGGCTCTCTCGTGAAGAGCGAATTGCAAATAAAAAAGAACTAAATTCCCTTTTCAACCAGGGTGTTTCTTTTTTTATATATCCTTTCCATGTTTTTGCTATATACACCAATCCTCAAAAGCAAAATGTGAAAATCCTTTTTTCGGCATCAAAAAAGAAATTTAAAACCGCATCATCCAGAAACCATCTGAAACGTCTTATGCGTGAAGCTTACCGAAAAAACAAGCATTCATTAATTGATTATTATCCCCAAAAAAATGAAGCAACATTGCTTGTTGCCATTATTTATGCCGGGGAAAAGGTATTTGATGCTCAAAAAACAGAGCAGAAAATACAGGCAATTATCCAACGTTTATTATCTTTACACGATAAAATACCTCATTGTAAAATGCATCAAAACAAAGAAAGTAAAAATGATCATGTTTAAAAATAAAATTGTCCGGTCTTTACTATTAATATTTGTCATTAGTACAATCTCGGTTTCTACAACCAGCTTTGTTTCCAATGATTTTCAAATATCCAAACATATGGAAATTTTTGCCAATCTGGTAAAAAAGCTCCATGTAAACTATGTAGATGAGATCAAAGCAGGAGACCTTGTAAAAACCGGCATTGATGCAATGCTTGAAAAATTAGACCCTTATACTGTTTATATCCCCGAGTCTGAAATTGAAGACGTACAAATGATGACAACAGGAGAATATGGAGGTATCGGTTCTACAATACAAAAAAGAGGTGATTATGTCCAGATTGCAAAGATATACGAGGGTTTCCCTGCCGATAAAGGAAATTTAAAGCCTGGTGATAAAATCCTGAAAGTAGAAGAAAAAGATGTAAAAGGAAAAAGCACAGAAGAAGTAAGCAATTTATTAAAAGGACAGTCAGGATCGGAAATTGATGTGACCATTCAAAGGCCTGAGGAAGATAACCCCAGAACAATTACACTTAAAAGGAAAAAAATTAAATTGGATAACATTCCGTATTCTAATGTATTAGAAAATTCAACAGGATACATAAAATTATCAAGATTTACCAAAAATGCAGCAGATGAAGTAAAAGAGGAATTTGAAAATCTTAAAGAAACCAATGAACTCAATGGGATCATTATTGATTTACGCAATAATGGCGGAGGGTTACTTAATGAAGCCGTGGAGATTGTGAATCTTTTTGTTCCCAAAGGCAAAGTTGTAGTGAAAACAAAAGGAAAATTAGAGTCTAAAAACAATACATACCGAACCACCCGTGAGCCTGTTGACACAACTATTCCATTAGCTATTCTGGTTAATGAAAACAGTGCTTCCGCCTCAGAAATTGTTTCCGGAGCTATTCAGGATTTGGACCGCGGAGTAATTATAGGAGAGACAACCTACGGAAAAGGACTGGTTCAAAACATCGTACCCCTTAGCTATAATACGCGAATGAAAGTAACTGTAGCAAAGTATTATATCCCCAGCGGAAGGTGTATTCAGTCCGTTGATTATTCCAACGAAGAAAATCAAACAGAGACAACTCCAGATTCTCTAATGCCCAAATTCAAAACAAAAAATGGTCGTATTGTTTATGATGCTAAGGGCATTATCCCCGACAAGATTGTGAAATCCAAAGAATACAAACAAATTTCCAGGAAATTAATATCCGACCACCTGGTCTTTGATTTTGCTACGGAATTTTATTATCAAAAAGACTCTATACCTGCTCCGGAGCAATTTGCTATTACTGACAATATCTATCAGGATTTTGCTGAATTTCTCAACAAAAAAGACTTTAGCTATAAAACAAAAACAGAGCAAAAGCTCGAATCTTTAAAAGAAACCGCAGAAGATGAGATGTATCTGGAATCGATTGAAAAAGAACTAGAAAACTTAAAAAATGAATTACATCATGATAAAGATAATGACTTAAAGAAGTTCAGACCTGAAATAGAAAAACTATTGCTCTCTGAAATCACAGGACGGTATTATTATCAAAAAGGAGAAATTATTTCAGGTCTTAAAGATGATAAGCAAACAGATAAAGCAGTTTCTTTGTTAAAAGATAAAGAAGCTTATAAAAAAATACTTACGCCTTCAATTAATTAATAATGTTTGGCCATTAAGTATTATTTGCTTCTTTACGTTTGCAGCCAAAATACTCATTTGCGATAAGTATAAACAGGGCATGCCCTGTTTATGCCTTGATGCTGATGTTTTTTTAGCCCCGGTAAATACAGGAGAAATTTCTGAATAGATATATGATTATTTGCATATTGATCGGGTATTATTAACAGAATCTAATAACTAAGATGTTGAATATAAACATCTCGTAAATTTTGGATAGATAACACTTAATGACAAAACTTTTGACATTATATGAATATTTGATACTCAGGCCAGAAATTATAAAAGTATATGGAAGATAAAACATATTCATTTAACTATAGTGAGTTCGAGCAGGAAAATGAACTCAGCCCGGAAGACCAAAAGCTTTTGGGTATGGCAAAGGAATCAGCCAAAACCTCTTACGCGCCCTACTCTGGTTATCACGTAGGAGCAGCACTTCGACTTCATAACGGACAAATTATAAAAGGTTCCAATCAGGAAAATGCAGCCTACCCCAGTGGCCTTTGTGCCGAACGGGTAGCAGCATTTTATGCTTCATCGAATTATCCGGGAGTTGCTTTTGAAGCTTTAGCCGTTACGGCTGTGAGCGACGACTTTGAAATTGATAATCCCGTGACGCCCTGTGGGGCTTGCCGGCAGGTGCTTTCGGAATATGAAAACAAAGCAGAAGAACCTATCCGGATTATCATGCAAGGTGCTTCAGGAAAAATATTGGTTGTTGACAGTGTTCAAAACTTATTACCATTTACGTTTTATGAATCAAAATTGAGAAAATTATGATAAAGAAAATTACATTCATTATCGCTTTAGGATTACTACCCATAACTGTGTTTTCTCAAAAATCCGCTTTTAAGCTTTATAAAGCTGACGGATCTGAGGCAAATTATTCATCGTTAGTAAAATCATCGGTCTCTTCGGATGTCATATTGTTCGGAGAACACCATAACAATCCCTTGTGTCATTGGCTTCAGTTAGAACTGGCTATTGATCTTCACAAAAAAATCGGGGATAGTCTCGTTCTTGGTGCGGAAATGTTTGAACGCGACAATCAGGTGATTTTAAATGAATACCTTAACGGCAAAATATCTGCCCGTTCATTTAAAGGACAAGCCAGGCTGTGGCCAAATTATGAAACAGATTACAAACCGCTGGTGGAATTTGCAAAATCTAACGGATTACCATTTATTGCCACGAACATCCCGAGAAGATACGCTGCAATGATCGCTTCTGGAGGGTTTAACGGACTAGACTCCATTGACAACCAGGCCAAAGATTGGATCGCACCTTTACCCATTCCCTACGATGCTCAATTACCTGGTTATAAGAAAATGTTAAAAATGATGGGAAAAGGAAAAGAAAATCCAAACTTACCTAAAGCTCAAGCTATTAAAGATGCGACTATGGCATATTTTATACTTGAAAATCTGAACGATGATCAGGTATTCCTGCATTATAACGGTACATACCATTCCAACAATTATGAAGGCATAAATTGGTATCTTAAAGAGTACGACTCTGATGTTCAGATAACAACAATTGCTACAGTAGAACAGGAAAATATTGAAATATTGCTTGATAAGAACAAAAAACTGGCTGATTATATTTTGGTTATCCCTGAAAACATGACCAAAACGCACTAAGCTTTTGCTTTTTCAGCTAACTTATTTATTCTTTTTCGTAAAAAAGCAGGATCATATACTGTTTGAATACCCGGATAAGTTTTTACATTTTTAAGCGCCTCGCTGATATTTAATGATTTTTGGGGTTCATAATAAAATATCCGCTTCTTGTAGAAATATTTGGCCAGATATTCCTGTTCCGTTTGACCGGGAGTCGGAATAAATATAGCTCTCTTTCCTGTTGCTGACAAATCCATAATAGATGAATAACCTGAGCGACAAATAACAATTTCCGCTTCTTTAATTAATTTCCATAACTGAGATGTATCAGCATGGTCTATTATGCGGGTTTGGGTATCGATATGATAGTTCCTGTTTTTCTCCGTAACACCTCTGACAATTGTCGCCTGACGATTGATTGATTGCAATTGGGACAGAATTTTTTCCTCCAGTATGGTTCGTTGGGGTTCCGGCCCGGAAAGAATAAAGAGTAAATCGCTGCCTGGCGATGCTTTATTTATTTTAAACCCTGTATTTTCATTATTAAACCTTGACAATGGACCAATGAAATAAAAATGTCCCGGAAGTGAATACTTATGAGCCAGATCCCCGGAAAGCCCTTTATTGTCCTTATAATCCGGTATCCAACATTCCGTAAACCGGTTAATAAATCGCAAGTTAAGCTTACGAATAAACCATTCCGTCCACTTTAAAAATACGGGCATCTTAATCATCATCTGATGCCCGATAAAAACAGACGGTACCTTATGTGAATATAGCCCGTAACGGTTATCAGAAATTACAGCATGGAGATTATGTTTATGAATAAGACTCTCTAGCATCTTGTGTTCCTTTTTTATCATACGATAAAATGCAGGAACAACTTTCATCATCTTTACAAAACTGTTCTTTTGAGAATAGATTATCTTCTGGCCGGGCAAGCGGATAATTTCTAAATTAGGAAATTCGGTATGCAGCAAATCATAAGGTCTGCCATCAGCTGCCAGAATAACATTAAAGCCAGATTCTGACAATTCCTTAATTAATGGAATACACCGCATTGCATGACCGAGGCCCCAATCAAGCGGAGCTATAAGAATATTGACTTTTTCTTTACTAAATGTTTTTTTCATGCTACAGGACAAATTTATGAAATATTTATGGTATATTTGAATAAACCAATAATCCAATATCGTGCTTTTATATCAGATTGCATTATCCCTCGTAAAAGAAATAGGTCCGGTAAACGGCAAAAAGCTCGTTGCTTACATGGGAAGTTCAAAAGCCATCTTTGAAGGCGACCGGAAAAAACTGGCTGATATTCCGGGCATCAGCAAGAAACTTATGGCGGAACTCAACAGTAAGGAGCCTCTGCTAAAAGCCGAACAAGAAATTAAGTACCTTGAAAAACATAACATCAAACCACTTTTCTATACGGACAAAGAATATCCCCAAAGGTTACGACACTGTGCTGATGCACCAATAATGCTTTATCTCAGGGGAAATGCTGATCTTAATCATCGCAGAACCCTGGCTATGGTAGGGACAAGAAATGCTACAGAGTACGGCAAAGGTATGACTGAAAAAATTATAGAAGACCTGAAAGGAACAGACGTGATGATTATTTCCGGACTGGCATTTGGTATTGACAGCTATGCTCATAAATTTGCTCTTAAACACAACATGCCAACTCTCGGCGTTATCGCCCATGGACATGATAAAATGTATCCGGCTCAAAACAGGAATTTAGCCTCTAAAATGCTTGAACAGGGCGGCGTAATTTCTGAATTTGCCCACGGGATTATACCGGAAAAAAATATGTTCCCGCGCCGGAATCGTGTTATTGCCGGTATGTCAGATGCCACTGTGGTTGTGGAATCAGCACAAAAAGGAGGCGCCTTAATTACGGCAGAACTGGCAAATTCTTATAGCCGGGATGTATTTGCCGTGCCCGGAAAAAGTTATGACAATTACTCAAAAGGTTGTAATGCCCTGATCAAAAGAAATGCCGCAGCATTAATAGACTCAGGCGAAGATATCAGGAAAATGATGAACTGGGATATACAAGATGAACAAGTACGAAATCACCAAAGAAAATTGTTCCTTGAACTTACCCAGGAAGAAAAAATGATCACTGACAAGTTAAAAATCAATGGCCCTTCAACAATCGATTGGTTAGCCGTAGAAACCAATATGCCATCAAGTAAACTTTCATCTATCCTTTTAAAACTTGAATTTAACGGATTACTAAAAAGCCTTCCCGGAAATCAGTATCAATTACTTTGATTTTCCTTATTTTAGCAGCCGTAAACGAGAGTCAACATTATGCAATCTGACAAGCAAGGTATTATTATTAAATCTACAGGAAAATGGTACCTGGTGCAGGCCACAGACGGGGAAAAACTATATTGTACTTTGAAAGGAAAATTCCGCATCAAGGGAATAAAAACAACAAACCCTTTAGCTGTAGGGGATAATGTTATCTTTCATATGCAAGACGAAGATACCGGTGTAATCAAACAAATAAAACCCCGGTCCAATTATATTATACGCAAATCTACCAAACTTTCCAGCCAGGCCCATATTATTGCCACTAATATTGATCAGGGACTGATTGTTGCGACCTTGTCTTATCCCAGGACATCAACAGGATTCATTGACCGCTTTCTCGTAACGGCAGCCGCTTATCAGATTCCTGTAAAAATTATTTTTAATAAATCGGATATCTATACAAAAGAAGAAAACACGCAACTGAAAGAATTAACAGAGGCATATAACACCATCGGATATGAAACCCTGGTTACATCAGCCAAAACGAGAGACGGTCTGGATCAAATAAAACAATTATTAGACCAAAAGCGAAGTGTAATTGTAGGCCATTCAGGCGTAGGCAAATCTGCTTTGCTCAACGCTCTGGTACCCGGAATGAATTTACGCATTGGAGACCTTTCTCATGTTCATCTGAAAGGCAAACATACGACTACCTTTGCTGAAATGCATCAGATTTGGGACAACTCATACGTAATTGATACTCCGGGCATAAAAGAATTCGGCCTCATTGACATGGAAAAAGAAGAAATCCGCTTATTTTTTCCTGAGATGCTGGAGATCACAGACCAATGCCGGTTTTATAACTGCACTCATGTGCATGAACCCGGCTGCGCTGTAAAAAAAGCTGTTGAAAACGGCGAGATCTATGGTTTCAGGTATCAAAACTATATAAATATGCTTCAGGGAAATGAAATGAATCTAAATCCCTGGGAACAGAAATAAGATATCATTGTTATATTTGTTGCAAATATCTGTTCAAAAATCCAATCGTTAATTTTAGAAAAACAAACATAACAAATAAGATATAAATCAATGAAAATAAAAAATTTACTCCTTTCTACTCTTCTTTTAATGGCAACTCCGTTATTGCTGCAGGCTCAACAGTTTGATGCCGGTTTCCGGGCTGGCATCAGTGCAAGTCAAATTTCAGGAGACGGCTTAGCCGGATACAATAAGCCCGGTATTTACGCTGGCATTTTCACAAGCATAGACATCAATGACAAGTCCCGGGTAACTTTGGAAATGAATTACGTTGAAAAAGGTTCCCGAAAACTGGCAAAACCCGATAAAGGAATTTATAATTCATATAAGTTAATGTTGAATTATGCAGAGGTCCCCGTTACTTATCAATATTTTATTAATGAGAATTTATCATTTGAAGCAGGCCCTTCCTTTGGCATTCTGTTAAACAGCACCAATAACGAAGAGGATGAAAATGGAATTATAAGAGACACAAGACCTTTCCGCAAATACGAACTAGCCATCAATTCAAGTATTAATTATTGGTTTAATGAAAACTGGGCTTTCAGCATACGCCATAGTGAGTCTATAATACCAGTCAGAAAACATGATAGTGGTGCCACCTATTGGTTTAACCGGGGACAACACCTTAATGTTTTGCGTTTTATCGCAACTTATAAACTCTGATTATTTTTATTAAGGAAATGGATATTCCGTTTTATTCCTTCAAATTTCGCCCTTTTAACAGTGCTATTTTTAAACAGGTTTTGATACTCTTCCCGTGATAAATTCTGCCACTGCTGCTTACTTAAGCTGAATAACTTTTCATGGGGCTTAAATTCCTGTTCCTGATGTGTTATGGAAAACCTGTTCCAGGGACAAACTTCCTGGCAAATATCACAGCCAAAAATCCATTGCTGATATTTTTCTCTGAATTCTTCCGGAATTTGCGCATCTTTATTTTCGATCGTTAAATAAGAAATACAACGGGATGCATCTATCTTATATGATTTTAATGCATCGGTAGGACATGCATCAATACAGCGACGGCAATTTCCACAAAAATCTTTTTGCATCGGTTTATCATAAGCCAGCTCCATATCGACTAAAATTTCTGCCAAAAAAAAATACGATCCATGCTTCGGATTTATAAGCATTGTATTCTTCCCAATCCAGCCTAAACCTGCCTCCCTGGCCCAGGCCCGTTCTAAAACCGGGGCACTATCCACAAAAACACGGTAGGAAAATTCACCTAGTTGATGCTGCATTGCTTTAACCATTTCTCGCATCCTGTTTTTCACCACAAAATGATAATCTTTCCCTAATGCATACCGGCTTATTTTTACTTGTGCATCAGGCTGAAAGAACGATTCCGGATAATAATTATAAAGCAAAGAAATGACACTTTTCGTTCCGGGATGCAACTTCCGTGGATCCAGTCGTTTTTCAAAATGGTTTTCCATATAGTGCATCTGACCTTGATGCTTTTGCTCCAGATAAGTCTTTAATGCCTTTTCATGCTCACCAAGGCGACGGGCTTTTGCAATACCGGCAAAAGCAAATCCATTCTGATCAGCTATTTGTTTGATTGTCCGTGACCGGTGATGCAAAAGTTCATAATGGGAACTCATAAGCTAAAGAGATTTTGTTGCTCATTCGAAGGGGTTCTGCCTAAATGCTCAAATGCTTTACGTGTAACCTTTCTTCCTCTGGGAGTGCGGTCCAAAAAGCCTTCCTGTATTAAGAACGGTTCATAAACTTCTTCAATGGTACCTGCATCTTCTCCGACAGCTGTAGCTAATGTATTTAGACCAACAGGGCCGCCCCGAAACTTATCAATCAGGGTTACTAAAATACGGTTATCCATCTCATCCAGCCCATATTTATCCACATTGAGAGAATCCAATGAAAACTGAACAATCTTCAGATCAATATTCCCGTCTCCTTTTATCTGGGCAAAATCTCTGACACGCCTCAGAAGCAAATTGGCAATCCGTGGAGTTCCCCTGCTGCGGCGGGCTATTTCCAAGGCAGCATTGTCATGCACAGGAACCTGCAAAATATCAGCTGAGCGCTCAATAAT
>JBNJGZ010000049.1:0-14334 GCA_051748065.1 Bacteroidota bacterium | reverse complement strand
GTAAAACCGAAATAAAACATTAAAAACATGAATAACTAATTCACAAACCGGGCTTTAAGATTAAAACAGCCCGGTTTTTTATATCATAGAAAAAATTTGCCTTCGTTTTAATAAAAAATGATTAAATTTAGAATCATTAGAAAAAAACCCAAAGCCAATGAGACAACTAAAAATTACAAAATCCATTACCAACAGAGAAAGTGCCTCTGTCGACAAGTACTTACAGGAAATAGGGAAAGAAGACTTGTTGACGGCTGATGACGAAGTAAAGTTAGCTCAACGGATAAGAGCCGGCGACCGTGCCGCCTTAGAAAAATTAACACGAGCTAATCTTCGCTTTGTTGTTTCAGTGGCAAAGCAATATCAAAATCAGGGTTTAAGTCTGCCTGATTTAATCAATGAGGGAAATTTGGGGCTTATAAAAGCCGCTAAAAAATTCGATGAGACCAAAGGATTTAAATTTATCAGTTATGCCGTTTGGTGGATAAGACAATCAATCTTACAAGCTCTTGCTGAACAATCCAGAATTGTTCGTCTGCCTTTAAATCAAATTGGCTCTATAAACAAAATTAACAAGGCTCAACATCGCTTTGAGCAGGAAAACGAAAGAGCTCCTTCTAATGATGAGATCGCAGACACAGTGGAATTGTCTCCGGATAAAATTTCCGAGGCAATGAAAATCAATGGAAAGCACATGTCAATGGAAGCTCCCTTCTCTGAGACTGAAGACAATTGCTTAATTGATGTTATGCCCAATGAAAACGCACCAGGGGCTGATAATACATTGCTCAGTGAATCGCTTACAAGCGAAGTAGAAAGAGCTTTATCAACTCTAACAGAGAGAGAAAGAAAAATAATTAAATACTTCTTTGGAATTGGAGTTCAGGATTTAACCCTGGAAGAAATCGGAAATAAGATGGGCTTGACACGCGAAAGAGTCCGTCAGATTAAAGAAAAAGCAATCCGAAGGCTGCGTCATCGTGCACGTAGTAAATTATTAAAAGATTACCTTGGCTAAGTCGTTAATTGATTAAACCTATTTTTTTTAGGCCCTGATGAAGTTTTTTAAACGGATTTAGGGCCTTTTTTAGATAAATTCAAAAATAATGGCTAATATCTGCAAAGAATACAGAATAAGGAATACAGAACACGGGAACTATTGTCAATGCCGGTTTAGCAAACCAGAACCGGGCATAAACGGACGCTTACGACAGTGCTGGTGTTGTGTTTCGGGTTTCGGGTTCCGGGTTGCGAGTTTCAAGCCGAAAGTTCCGATCTTTCGAGTAAGCCTGAAAATTTTCGGCTAAGAAACCGGAATAAGAAATCACCTAACCTTTCAAATTAAAAGTAAGATCGGAACTTTTTGTTTGCTGCTGACGGAATTTTATCAGACAGAAGGCGGCGGAATTGCAAATTCCGCCGAGCACCTTGTACGTCTTTCCGCTGAGCAGCGGCGAAATATTCGTTGTCGTTTCCCGTAAGCGGGACAGGCTATGAGATCGCTTCTTCTCCGTAGTAAAACTACGAAGGAGAAGCTTTGCTAAGTTGCAAATTCCGCCAGGCAACTGTTGCGTTTCCAAAACCCGATAGGGTTGATATCTCTGTAGGCTGGCATGTCAATGCCGGTAATTAATGCGTTAACCCAAAAAATCCCGTAGGGATGATACATTTCACAACCTTCAATCTGTATAAATAAATACAAATATCATCCCTACGGGATTCCACGTCTTGCTTGTTCATTTCTTTAACCCGGATTGACATCCGGGCCTACATAGCTTTCATGCCTCCGGCATTTCTCAACAACAACCGGCACTGGTTCAAGCGTCCGCTTGGACCGGAAAAGTGCCGGAAGTATCCGCGCGCTGTGATAGCAGCAGACAGAAGGCTTAAGCCAAGCGAAGAAAATGTAAAAGTTTAGGTGGGAGGCCTCCCTTAAGGGAATTGAAGGGAAACGGGGAGGTTGCAGGTTTTGGGTTGCGTCTCCGAAAGCCGCCAAGCCGTTTAGGGTGGCTATTCGGCTGTTCTGGACTAACTATTCTCTTCATTCTCCTTAAGCTTCTCCTGTAAGGTATACATTTCATCTCTCAGCCGTGCTGCTTCTTTGAAATTTAGCTCAGCAGCGGCCTTTTCCATTGCTTTTTTATTCTTCTCAATGGCTTTTTCAATGGCCTCTTTGCTCATATATTGCACCACCGGGTCAGCTGCAACACTCGCCTCATCTGGACCAGCATAAGTTTGTTCGCTTTTTCCTATCTTCTCTCTATAATCTGCCATTACCGAACGTGAGGCTTTCTCTATCTGACGCGGAGTAATATTGTGTTCTTTATTGTATTCAAGTTGCTTTTCTCTTCTTCTATTAGTCTCATCAATCGTTTGTTGCATCGATTTAGTGATTTTGTCTGCATACATGATCACCCTGCCTTCTAAATTTCTCGCTGCGCGGCCTGCAGTTTGTGTCAGAGAAACAGTTGACCTTAAAAAACCTTCTTTGTCGGCATCCAGAATAGCAACCAGGGAAACTTCCGGCAGGTCAAGACCTTCACGAAGCAAGTTGACTCCAATCAAAACATCAAACTTTCCTTCACGTAACCCATCCATAATCTCAACCCTTTCAAGCGTATCAATGTCGGAGTGTATATACCGACATTTCACATTGTACCGGGTAAGGTATTTTGTCAGCTCCTCTGCCATTCGCTTTGTTAAAGTAGTTACCAAAACGCGTTGCTGCTTTTCGGTTCGCTTTGTAATCTCTTCCATCAGGTCGTCAACCTGGTTTAACGTAGGCCGAATTTCAATTTCAGGGTCTAACAAACCAGTGGGGCGAATTACCTGATCCACTACCACGCCTTCCGTTTTAGAAAGCTCATATTTAGCAGGGGTTGCACTTACAAAAACCACCTGGTTTATAAGCTGTTCAAACTCTTCAAATTTAAGTGGACGGTTATCAATCGCAGCTGGCAATCTAAATCCATATTCCACCAAATTCTTTTTCCTTGAATGATCCCCGCCGTACATAGCATGAATCTGAGGAACTGTCACATGGCTCTCGTCAACGACTGTAATAAAATCATCCGGGAAATAATCAAGCAAACAGAAAGGACGCGATCCGGGCGACCTGCCGTCAAAATAACGGCTGTAATTTTCAATTCCCGGGCAATAGCCTAATTCTTTAATCATCTCCAGGTCGTATTCAACGCGCTGCTTTATTCTTTTAGCTTCTAAATGTTTTCCCTCATCCTTAAAATACTGAATTTGCTCATTAAGATCCATTTGTATGGCTTTGATTGCCGAGTGCATACGCTCTTTGGTAGTAACAAATATGTTCGCAGGATAAATCGTGGCCTGATCAAGTTCTTCAATTGTATGGTTATTGTATGGATCAAAAGATTCGATGCCGTCAATTTCATCTCCCCAGAACATAATGCGATAGGCAAAATCACTGTAGGCAAGAAACACATCAATTGTATCGCCATTCACCCGAAATGTTCCGGCTTTAAATTCATATTCGTTTCTGGAATACAAGCTATCGACCAATCTTCTCAGAAACTCATTTCGTTCGATATTCTGCCCCTTTTCAATCGTAATTGTATTGGCATGAAAATCTTCCGGATTTCCGATTCCGTAAAGGCAAGAGACAGAAGAAATAACGATTACGTCCCTTCTACCCGATAACAATGATGAGGTGGCGCTTAATCTTAATTTCTCAATTTCCTCGTTTATGGACAGATCTTTTTCGATATACGTATCCGTAACAGGAATATAAGCCTCAGGCTGATAATAATCGTAATACGAGACAAAATATTCCACCGCATTTTCGGGGAAAAATTCCTTAAACTCACCATAAAGCTGTGCGGCAAGCGTTTTATTATGACTTAACACCAGAACCGGCTTATGTACCCGCTCTATCATATTCGCCACTGTAAAAGTTTTTCCTGAACCTGTGACTCCAAGCAGAGTCTGATACTTATCGCCACGATTAATACCTTCGGTCAGTTGCCTGATTGCTTCAGGCTGATCTCCTGTAGGTTTATATTTTGAAGTCAACTTATACTTCATTACTCACTAGAATTGTTTTTAAGCTTAAAAATTCCGTAAATTGCTAAATGGTCACTTATTCCGCCAAAATAATTATCTCCTCCGTACGTGCGGTTCGGAACTTCCATCCCCGCTTTGGGATGATCATATAAAACCCACGGCGGATCAAAAATATGTACATCATCATGAGAAATCTTATAGCCCGTTCCTTCTATACAAGCTGAAGAAACAATTAAATTATCCAGCATAAACCATTCAGACTGATAATTGTATGTGCCCCTACCTTTCTTATCTTTGGGATACAGTAAGTTATAAAGCTGTTTATCCTTTTGTGATTTATCAGGATTTTTGGCCTTCAAAACCTTTGCAAGACTTTTATTATTGGGTTCGTCATTGAAATCGCCCATTGCAATAATTTTTGCATCGGAATTTTTATTCAAAACTGAATCAATTTTAGCCCTCAGAATTCTGGCCGAGAAAACTCTCTTTTTTTCAGTCTCTTTCCTGCCTCCGGCCCGGGATTTCCAATGATTGACAAAAATATGCATAGTATCTTTTCCGGCCAATCCTTTTGCATAAAGAATATCCCTCACTTTGGATTCAGGATCGAACGGAAATTGAATCGGGATAAATTCATTGTGCAAAAGATTGAAGGCATCAGCCTTATAAAGCAACGCAACATCTATTCCTCTCGTATCAGGGCTATCTTCATGGACAATTCCATAATAACCGCCGCTGAAATGCTTTGTTTCGAGCAAAGATTTCAGAACAGCTTTATTCTCTACTTCTGCCAATCCGATTATTTCCGGCAAATCGTCAGGATATGCAGAGGAAACAACCTTAGCAATATCGTTCACTTTTTTCTGATACCTTTTAGTTGTCCATTCTTTACTGCCCGTAGGTGTATACGCTTCATCATAAGTATCCGGGTCATCCTTCGTATCAAACAAGTTCTCAGTGTTATAAAATACTACTGCAAACTCTTTATCCTTTGTATTCTGAGCAAAGGACTCAGATTGAAATACAAAAAGACAGCCCGACAAAATTATCAATAATGCTTTAAAATGCTTCATTTGAATAGCCTTTTATCTGAACCACATAAGTTCATTTATTTCAGAATACCATCTCTTTAAGGTATTTTCACTATTTGAATAAATTGCAACTATAATTCTACCCAAATTGAGCGATTCTCACTCAATGTTGAAAAATAAATCCGTATTTATGTCTTGATGAAGTTAAATAAAAACGACGAAGAAAAAGAAAGATTGTTTTACCTTTCTAATATTAAGAATAGGTAAAATTAAATGGAACCCAATTTGAGCGATTCTCACTCATGAGCAAGACAGCGAATGCAATTTTCAAAAAAGAAGGTGTATCAAATCAAGAAAAACAGTTGTTCTTTCTTGATTTAATACACCCAAAAGGTTGCCTTAATCTATATTATGGAGTTAAAGACACAGTAAATTAAACAGAGATTATATTTCCTTACCTACAATATCCATTTCATCAATTAACCAGTCAACCTCTCCGTATTTATCCAGTATGAAGAGCAAATATCGGATATCAGTGCTAATCGTTTTTTGCATACCTTCTTCAAACTCGATATCACCGGTCATTCCTTCCCAATTACTGTCAAAAGCAAGTCCAATAAGTTCCCCTTTACCATTCAACACAGGGCTGCCTGAATTTCCTCCTGTAATATCATTGTTTGTTATAAAACACACACGCATTTCTCCATCTACACCATATCTTCCGTAATCTTTCTCTCTGTATAGCTTTTTCAGTTTATCAGGCACCCTAAACTCATAATTATCTGGATCTTCTTTTTCCATCACACCCTCAAGCGTTGTGTAATACTTGTACTTCACAGCATCTCTGGCTTTATAGCCGCCAACTTTCCCATAAGTCAGTCTCATCGTGGAATTCGCATCCGGATAAAACGTTTTGTCATCTTTCATTTCCATCACTCCATCAACAAAAAGCCTTTGGCCCTTTTGCAGATTTGCGTCATACTGCCCGGATTTTCTATTTAATTCTCTGTACATATCAAATACCGACTGAGAGAAATCATATACCGGATCGTTCGCTATAACTTCAGCCTCAGGGTCGTCAACAAACTCCTCAAATTTTTCTTTATCAGTAAATAAAGATTGGTTGTAGAGCTCCTCTACAAAACTATTCACATTACCGTCATGCCGATCCAGTCCCTTTGAAAAAGCCTGCGGATAGAATTCCTCATCGATATCTTCCCTGAACATTCTAAATAATGCCAGAGCAATATCCTTATCCGTGGGTTTATGATAATCCTTAAAATGTTTGTTTGCCTGGGCTTTTAGATTTTCTTTAGCATTCCTAATGTCTTTTCGATTAAAAATGCGCTTAAAGAAAGACATTTCAAGTTTCTCCTTCAGTGAAGAGGCATTATTAGCAAAGCGAGTTATTTCGGGGCCAATCAACATCGTTTCCAACACATATTGAGAGGCATTCTTAAATTCTTCGCGGTTTTTGTAAGCTTCGCGGATTAGTTCCAGCGCTTCGCCGTATTTTTCTTCTCGCTCTTCGTTTCCTGTAACCCATTCTAAAAATTTACGCTCCAGCTCTTTTCTCTGTGAAACCAGGTCGATTCTTTTAAATCCTTCCATCTGGCCTTTACTGTACTTCCAGTAATTACTGGTTCCTTTATACTTAGAAGAATACATTATGCGATGCTCCGGGCTCTTATTCATGATCTCTTTCATGATATCGAGTTTCTTACCACGTATTTTTATGCGATTCGGATGGGAAATGTTTTTTAGCTCTTTAATTCCGTGGGAAGTCATAAAACGGTCGGTATTACCGGGATATCCCATAATCATGGCAAAGTCGTCTTCTTCCACGCCGTCAAGCGAAACAGGAAGGTGGTGATCGGGTTTATAGGGCACATTATCAGGAGAATATTCAGCCGGTTTTCCATCGGGCGACATATAAACACGGAACATCGAAAAATCTGCCTTATGCCGTGGCCACATCCAGTTATCTGTTAAGCTTCCGAAATCACCTATAGAAGTTGGAGGAGAAGCTACCAGCCTGACATCTTTAAAAGTTTCATAAACCATCATGTAAAATTCGTTGCCTTCATAAAACGGCTTTACTGTAGCATTGTAATGAGTCCCTTCAACAGCTTCTTCTTCGAGTTGGTTGCTCAACTCCTTAATCTTGGCAGAACGTTCCTGTTCTGTCATATCTGCATTGAGCTGAGAATTGATTTCATCTGTAACATCCTCAATGCGCTTTAAAAACTGAACTTTTAAACCCGGATTGGGAAGTTCCTCATCCATGGAATTTGCCCAAAATCCGTTTTTCAGATAATCATTTTCAACAGAAGAATGTGATTGAATCTGTCCATATCCGCAGTGCATGTTCGTGAGTAACAATCCTTTATCCGAGATGATTTCACCAGTACATCCACCGCCAAAAATAACGATGGCATCTTTTAAGCTCGAATTATTCAAGCTATATATATCTTCCGGGCTCAGTTTTAAACCCATTTCAGTCATTTTGCCCTGATCCAGTTTATGGAGCAGGTTAACCATCCACATGCCTTCATCAGCTTTTGCAACGTTGGTAAGCAAAAGGGATGCGCTAAAAATTGCTAATAAAAATATTTTCTTCATTTCTATACTGTTTTAATTAAATATTATTTGGTTACACATTCATTATTTTTCTTGAATTATACAATACCTATGACCAAAACAGTGTCATAACGTTTAAAATCGATGAAAATAGATATTTACTATATTTTATCCTGACTCCCATTGGAATAAATTGAAAAACATAAAAAGAATTCTTAATTTCGCTTTTTTATTCTATAATTCAAAATATTGCCAATCATGAAAATCAAAAAAAGAGATGTTAAGTTTTTTATTTTAGGTGCTGTAGCTATACTAATGCTTGATTTAATCCTCAATTGGAATGACATCACAACTGCAGCCAAGGAAGGATTTATGAAAGGGCTTAATGACGCTACTTTTAATTGGATATTCTTCGTGTAAGAACAGAATAAAGAGGCTGAACAATATTTCAAGGCAGTTTTTGCTGAAATTAGTTTTCAGCCTCATCTTACACCATCCAATAAGGTTTCTGAATTAATGCCTGTGGTAGGTTTTACTTACAATCCGCCAGCCTTCTTCAAACTTATAAAGCTGCAGGTAATCTGTGAACAGCTTTTTATCTTTTCGATAAAGTTCAATTTTCGCCATCGCAGCCTGACCTGTGACATCAATAAAGTTGTACTTACAGGTAATCTTTTCTTCTTCAGGCTTACCTTCCGGGTTCTTTTCTTTTCGTTTTTTTACACTTTCCAGCCAGCTGTAAATCGGATACTTGGTGAGCATATTCTTTTCATCGACACCTAAAAGATTAAATCCCGGGTGAAAACCCGCTTCAATATCTTTTACGTCACCTAAATTATGTATTCCATCAATGTAGGCAGTTTGGATAACTTCTTTGATTGCTTCTTTTTCTTGTTCGTATTTTTCAGCATTTACCGACATTGCTAGTAATGCAAGTACAATTAAAATCCCTGTTCTTTTCATAATTATCAGTTTTGATTAAACATGTTATTTATTCGTCCCGCAACGTATAAGCTGGATTGGTATTTGCAGCTTTGATAGTATTGTAGGACACTGTAAATATAGCAATAATAAGAGATATTGCCAATGCTGCTACAAACACCCATATTTCTATCTCTATTCTGTAAGGAAATTTGATCAGCCAATCTTTCATAAAGAAATATGCAGCAGGCCAGGCAATAAGGTTTGCGACAAGCACATTCGTCGTGAATTCTTTCAGGAATAAGCGTACAATATTTTTTACACTTGCACCATTAGCTTTTCTTATGCCTATCTCTTTTGTTCGCTGTTGTATTGAAAAAAGGGATAATCCATACAGCCCGAGGCAAGCTATCAAAATAGCAAAGGCAGCAAAAAAAGTAAAGAGTTTTCCAAACCGTTCATCATTTTTATATTGTCTGTCGAGGGATTGATTAAGAAAATGATATTCCACAGGGAATTTGCTTTCAAAGTTTTGCCATGTTTTTTTAATGTGATTAATCGTTGATTGAATATTTCCACCCGATATTTTCACATTTGCAGTAGAAACACGTTCGTCCCATGCCACCACAAGAGGAGCGATTTCGTTGTGCAGGGAATTGAAATGAAAATCCTTCAGGACTCCGATGACTTTAACGTTATCCCAATACCTGCTATCGGTATGAATTACTTTTCCTATGGGATCTTTCAAGTCAAAATGGGCAACGGCTTCTTCATTTATTAATACCGCTCTGCGGTTTTTATGGGAAGGTTTATTCCATGAAAAATCCTCCCCTTTAATCACCTCTAGTCCCATCGTTTCAACATAATCAGGATCTGCCGGCTGATAAGTGAACTGCCTTCCTTTATCTTTTATTTTCCACGTTTCCTGCCAGGTTATCTGGCCTGCTGGTTGAGCTGTAAATGTCATATTTTTTATAGAAGGATTCTTCTGCAATTCATTTTTGAAGGCTTCTTTTTGCTCTTTAATTTCATCTGTGAGAGAAAAATATACATGATGATCTTTATCAAAACCAAGATCCTTATTTTTCATATAATCAATCTGCCTGAAAATTATCAAGGTACCAATGATAAGAATAACAGATATAAAAAACTGAAAAACAGTGAGGATTCTACGAAAACGGGTTCCTTTGTTTCCTTTAGTTTTTTCTCCTTTAATAACAGAAACAGCGTTAAAACCTGTAAGATAAAAAGAAGGATAAAGTCCGGAAATTACGCCAACAAGTATAATTCCTGCTAAAAAAATCAACCAGAAAAACGGCAATGTATAGTAATGGTTGGATATATCGCCTTGCAACAAGTCATTAAACCGGGGCAACAATAATTCTACAAACCCTATAGCCAAAATAAATGCGAAGAGTGAAATTATTATAGATTCACTTAAAAACTGACCGACAAGTTGTTTACGGTGGCCGCCAACAACTTTACGCAAACCAACTTCTTTAGACCGGGTAGCGGCTTTTGCCGTAGTAAGATTTATAAAGTTGATCGAGGCAATTACAAGTATAAAAATAGCGATGGCAATAAAAATATAAATAAAATGCATATTGCCATGATTAACTTTAATTTCGTATTTAGTATTGGTATCGAAATATATATCGTCTAAGGCTTTCAGATGAAAATTCATTTCCTCATCCATGTCAAATTTCTTTCTGAAAATGCCTTCAAAATGGCTGCTGATTTTTTCTTCAAGTGAGGCTATATTCACACCATCTTTTAATAGCAAATAAGTTGGATAATTCCATGAGCCGAATGAATGATTAAAATCCTCCCATTCGTTCATTTTTCCAACCGTAGGGAAATTACCAATTGCATTAATGTTCAGGTGAAAATGCCTGACATCTTCAATAACTCCGGTTACTTCAAAAGCATGTTCTTTATCTATCAGAAAAGTTTGTCCTACAGGGTTCTTTGACCCGAACAATTTTTCAGCTGTCGTTTCTGTTAATACGACAGAATAGGGGTCGAGCAATGCCTTTTCCGGATCCCCTTTTATAAAATTGAAGGAAAAAACATCAAATACCTGGGGATCCGCAAAAGTAAAATTTGCTATTCGTTGCTCTTTATCGCTATTCTCAATATTTATCAAGGGCTTACTGTGGCTATTCAAACAAAAACGTGTGAACTCCTCTACCTCAGGAAACTTTGCTTTAACTTCGGGGCCGTAGGCTGTGCCCAGAATTCCCCAGTCGTCTCTGTCCAGGCGATATATGTTATCAATCTTTTTGTTAAATTGATCGTATTGGAGTTCACTATGAATAAAAAGGGAAATAATGATAAAGACAGCCACCCCAATAGCCAGTCCAAAGATATTGATAAACGAATAGACCTTGTTTCGGGTGATGTTTCGTATTGCTGTTTTTAGATAATTTTTAAACATGGTTTACATTTTTAGTGTATGGTTAACTTTAAACAAACTTCTCCCTGAAAAATAATTTTGCTCTTTAAATGACGGTAATATTTTCATTTAGCTGCTTTCAATTGACAAAGTAAAACATAGAACTATTTTTTCTTCCGGAATAATACCTGAATATATTTTGCATTTTCCGGGGGATTAAAGATTTGTATCAGTTCCCATGATTTATCATACTTGTTTATAGTATTTTTCAGGCGTTCTATTCTTGCCAGTGATTTTGAAACATCATCATCGTTCACGTTATTGAGTTCATCTTCAACATCCCAGGGAAATGACTCTACACGGAAGTCATAGCTGATATGCCGATCGCCGATTTTTAAGTGCAATTCGGCTACTTCTTCTTCGCCAAATCCGGGTATTGGTATACAAACATCTTTTAGCATGGCATTAAAGTTTAAAGGTTATTATTCATCCCGTAAAGTATATGCAGGGTTTGTATTGGCAGCTTTTATAGCCTGAAAACTTGTAGTGAAAATAGCTATAACAAGTGCAGCAAAAGAAGCAAAAATAAACGGCACAACTCCAATCCCTATCCGATAAGCAAAATCAGTCAGCCATTGATCCATGAGGTAATATGTCAGAGGCCATGCTATAACTGTAGAAATCACTAAAAGCACAATGATTTCCTTGTATAAAATTCTAAGTACATTAAGTGGAGTTGCTCCCATTGCTTTACGGATACCAATTTCTTTAGTCCTTTTCTCAGCCATAAAGGCAGATAAACCAAACAATCCAAGACAAGCTATAAGAATGGCAAGAACGGAAAATATGGTAAAAACTTTAGCCGTACGCTGTTCTGCATTGTGAAGTTTCTCAAAGTCATCGTCCATAAATAAATAATTGAAAGGTTGATTATTTGTGAATTTATTCCATGTAGCCTCCACGTGTTCTATAGTTTCATTCAGGTTCCCGGTGTTCAATTTAATTGGCATATAATCATAATAGGGAGAACCTTCGTAACGCAACCCGAGAGGACGTATGTTTTTATGCAGAGATTCGAAATGATGGTTTTCTAAGACACCAATGATATTATATCTCTCGTTGCCTAATTGCAAATACTTCCCGATAGGGTTTTCATAGCCAAGTTCCTCAGCTCCTTTCTTATTTATTACAATTGAACTTTCATTGGTTGAAAAATCTTCTGAGAAAAATCTGCCGTCTATAAGCTCAATCCCCATAGTCTCATGATATCCTTCTCTGACATAATTTATTGCAAAAAACACCATATCTTCTGAACTACGGCCTTCAACCTGAAGAGTTGATCCGCTATAATCCCTTCCGGGGATGGAATTACTTACAGATGCCGAATGAATTTGAGGAGATTTTGTGAGCTCCTTAATAAAACTCTCCAGTGATTCATCCAGGTAGTATGCTCGTTCTAAAACCAATACTTTCTCTTTATCGAATCCCAGTTTTTTATCCGTCATGTAACTATTTTGCTGATAAATTATATACGTACTAATGAACAAAACGATTGTAATAATGAACTGACTGATCACCAGGGCTCCTCTCATTCGATTCCCTTTAACTCCCTTGTTGATTTTGCCTTTAAGAATTTTTAAGGGACTAAAAGAAGAGAGAAAAAACGCCGGATAAATGCCTGCTATGACTCCAATAATTATAGTCAGGCCAATAAGAACAGGCAATACATACCAACTTGCAAAATACTGTAGATCGAGGCTTTTCTGCGCAATAGTATTAAACCCCGGCAGGAACACTTCAATCAGAACTATAGAAAACACTACAGCCAAAGATGATATGAGTATAGATTCAGTAAGAAATTGACTTACCAATTGTTTCCTTTTCGATCCGACAACCTTCCTTATTCCTACTTCTTTAGCCCGGTTGGCATATTTTGCAGTTGCCAGGTTCATAAAATTTATACAGGCAATCAATAAAATAAATAAAGCAATAATCGAAAAATACCATATTCTTTTTATGCTGCTGACCGGCTCTATTTCATCATTGAAATCTGAGTGCAAATAGATATTTTCAAGCGCCTGAAGAAAAAAACCGAAAGAATTGCCCCCGCTTTCAAATTCCTCCGGATTTACACCCATAAAATCAACCACTTCAGGGGCTACATATTTTTCGACAAGAAGATCCAGTTGTTCTTCAAAGTTTTTTGGGTTTACCCCGTTCTTCAAGACAAAATAAGTATATACAGAACTATTGATCCATCTTGGGTCTTTACTGACATTGCTTGAAGAATATGAAAGTAGATAATTAAAATGGAAATGAGAATTATCCGGCACATCCTCACAAACCCCTGTTACCCGGAAAAGTTCATTCTTATTCACTTCAATCATCTTACCTAATGGATCTTCATCTCCAAAATATTTCCTGGCTGCACTTTCTGTCAACACAACCTGATTGGGCTCCGACAAGGCATTCTTAGCTTCTCCTTTAACCATAGGAAAAGAAAACACTTCAAAAAAATCGGAATCTGCATAAAACACCCTGTTTTCAATAAAAACTTTATTGTCATACTCGAACCTTACCTGATCCTTATCAAAAAAATGTGTAACAGACTCCACCTGGGAATATTCATCCAATAAAGCATCTTTGGCAGGATTAGGATTATAAGGACTTAAAAATTTATTATTCCCAAACTGTCCATCTATATAAAGGCGGTAAATCCGATCTGATTTTTCGTGAAACTTATCGTAACTAAGTTCATCGATGATATATAGTGAAATCATTAGACATGCTGCTATACCTACAGCCAGACCAAAAATATTAATCAGAGAATAAGACACATCCCGTCTTAAATTGCGCCATGAAGATTTTAAATAATTCTGTATCATTTTTCTTTTTTTACAGATAAAATATCAACTCTTATGCCACACAATACAAAACCCTAACAATCAACGCAATAAGCAATTAAAATTAGATTTATTTATACTTATGATGTGCGAATATGAAACAAGGATGTGCGAATATGGACATTATAGTTTAAGAATTATGATTAAAATGGCTACCTTTCAAATCACGAGCAACACCGGAATCTCAGGCTATTCAACCCTGTTAGGATTGCAAACCCTGGCAGGGTTCATTACGGAATCAGGAGGAGGCAGAATTACAACTTAGTACAGCAAATAAAAGGAGGAGCGGACGCCTACGCCATTCAGGTTGAATAAGCTTTTCAATTTTTTTCCAAAAAGCTAAAAGCCAACAGCCAAAAGCAAACTAAAATCATTCATCTTTCAATGTTTCCGCCGGATTTGTGTTCGCCGCTTTAATAGTTAATACACTTGTTGTAAGAAGCGCCACAACTATAGCCACGAAAGCAGA